>CAISZK010000113.1 GCA_903889915.1 uncultured Bacteroidota bacterium | reverse complement strand
TCATGCACGGATCAAAAAGTCTCTTGCACGGAAAAAACATCCACATGTTTGAGTTGAAAAGTCTCATGCACGGATCAAAAAGTCTCTTGCACGGATAAAACTTTCCCATGTTTGAGTTGAAAAGCCTCATGCATGGATCAAAAAGTCGGGAGTGTTCAAAAAAGTGTGTCAGCAATATCTTAGCAGAATGATGAAAAACCACGATATCCTGACTTTAGTCATTAAGTAGGAGTGGAAAGGTAAAAAGGTCGAATTATCTGTGCATCTGTCTTTTTTTCTAAAGTTGAAAAGACAAAAATTAAGATTATTGCATGAAACGCATTCGTTGGGAGATATAGTGCGAACTTTTTGGATGAGTGTTATTACATTTGAATTCATATCGAAAAAAATCATTTTACCTTTTCGCATTTTCCTCTCCTTTCAATTTAGCAGGAAACATTATCTTTGCCGCTAATCTAATGACATTGAAAAAATGACTTCTGCTAATAATTCAAAAAATAGTATTGTCCCGATTACGATTATCGGGATTTTGTTTTTTATTTTCGGTTTTGTCACCTGGCTCAACAGCAGCTTAATTCCTTTTCTGAAATCGGCTTGCGAACTGAACAACCTGCAGGCTTTCCTTGTCACCTTTGCTTTCTACATTTCATATTTTGTGATGGCCATACCTTCTTCGTTTGTGTTGAAAAAAACAGGATTTAAATCAGGGATGTCACTTGGTTTATTTGTGATGGCGCTTGGTTCATTTATATTTCTTCCGGCAGCGGCCACACGTACTTACTGGATGTTCATCACCGGTCTTTTCATTCAGGGAACCGGTTTGTCAATACTTCAGACAGCTTCAAATCCTTATGTCACCAAACTTGGTCCTATTGAAAGCGCTGCAAAAAGAATAAGCATCATGGGCATTTGCAACAAAGTCGCAGGGTTCATGGGACCATTGGTGCTGGGCGCTATCATCCTCAAAAATTTTGAAGCAATAAATAACAGTGTTAAGGAAGCAATTAAAATTTCGGATAAAGTTACAGTTGAAACACTTTTAGATCAGCTTGCACAGAGGGCAATTCTTCCTTACATCATCATAGGAGTTGTTTTGCTGGCGCTATCATTTTTCATCAGGTGGTCACCGTTGCCCGAAATTGAAAAGGAAGAAGAAGAGGTGTATGCGGATACTAAAAAGTCAAGCATTTTCGGGTTCCCTCATTTATTGCTGGGTGCTGTTGCTATCTTTTTTTATGTCGGCGCCGAAGTTATCTCAATTGACAGCATTACCCTTTATGGAAAATCAATAGGCGTGAATATGGACAATGCGCGGTTTTTTCCTTTGATGCCGCTCACAGGAATGGTCATCGGTTACATCCTTGGAATAATATTGATACCGCGATTTATCCGACAGGCAAAAGCCCTGCAGATCTCGTCGGTTCTGGCACTGCTGTTTTCTATTGCAGCCATTGTCTTCAAAGGTTATTCCTCCATTGCTTTTATAGCATTGCTTGGACTTGCCAATGCCATCATGTGGCCTGCTATATGGCCCCTTGCCATTGACAGACTGGGACGGTTTACAAAGACAGGTTCGGCATTGCTTATCATGGGAATTGCAGGCGGCGCCCTGCTTCCGGAGTGTTTCGGACTTCTTGCCGATATTCCTTCAATAGGATATCAACTGTCGTACCTGATACTTTTGCCATGCTATATTTTTATATTGTTCTATGCCGTCAAAGGTCATAAAATCAGATTGCATAACTAAAATGGTTAATAATGGTCATTTGCTTCACGTCATTTGCTTTCCGACTATTGGTACAGGACAGGTCGCGTCATTTAAAGAAGTCCAATGCTAATGTTCAATGACTATTAATGACCATCAATGATACCTAATGACAATTGACTAATGACTAATGACTAATGACAATTGACTTTTAAGAAGAGAAATGAACTTTTTAGTATTCATAGCTTTATTTTTTCCGGTCGCTTTAAGCGGTCTTTCTTTGTTTATTTTCAAAACCAACGAAAGAACATTGAAGCTGATCATCGCTTTTGGCGGGGCTTTTCTGCTATCGCTGAGCTTTGTTGAACTGATACCTGAAATTTATAAATCTTCAATTTCCGACACCATTGGTCTGTACATTCTTTTGGGTTTCTTTATTCAGTTACTTCTCGATTTCCTGACCAAAGGAGTGGAGCACGGGCATCATCAGAATGACCATAATCACGGGCACGCTGTTAATCCCATCACGATATTGTTAGGAATATGCATTCATTCATTTCTCGAAGGGATGCCGCTGGCAGCAAACAATGTCAATCCCGAACTGAAGAATACATTGCTGACAGGGATAGTCATTCATAATATTCCCATCTCGATTGTATTGATGGGGTTGTTGCTTCATTCGGGTTTAAAGAAACCAACGGCTGTGATACTGTTGATGGTTTTTGCTTTTGCAGCGCCACTGGGAACGCTGACAAGTTATTTAATAGGTACGGAATTTCATCAGAATCTGACCAATTATTTCAATATTATTCTTGCTGTTGTTGTAGGTATTTTTCTGCACATTGCCACCACCATACTTTTTGAAACAGACGAACACCATCATTTCAATCTTTACAAATTCATTGCCATCATCATTGGCGCATCCGTGGCTATTTTGTGCCTCTTCTGAAATTGTTAATAATTGTTATTAACCTCTCAATATCATTTAAATGAACATCGGGCAATAAATATTATTGTAATTTTGCAGCGGTTAAAAGACAAGGGATCTTTAATCAAAAATTTTAATCACAAATCTTAAATCACAAATCAAAAATTAATTTTTATGTCAGTATTAGTAGGTAAAAAAGCTCCCGTTTTCAGCGCTGAAGCAGTGGTAAACGGTGGAGAATTTGTAGATAATTTCTCACTTGAGCAATTCATAGGTAAAAAACATGTAGTATTTTTCTTCTATCCTCTCGATTTTACATTTGTATGTCCGACCGAGATCATCGCTTTTCAGGAAGCAATGCACGAATTTGAGAAACGCAATTGTGCAGTTGTAGGTTGTTCCATTGATTCCAAGTTTTCACATTGGGCATGGCTGCAAACCGAAAAGAAAAATGGCGGCATCAAAGGAGTAAAATTCCCCCTTGTTTCCGACCTTTCAAAAACCATTTCTGAGAACTTTGATGTTCTTGCAGGAGACTGGGATTACAATGATAACGGAGAAGCGCTCTTTAACGGAGCTCCGGTAGCTTACAGGGGATTATTCCTCATTGATAAAGCCGGTGTTGTTCGTCATCAGGTGGTGAATGATCTTCCATTGGGCAGAAGCATTGATGAAGCGCTTCGCATGGTTGATGCATTACAGAGTTTCGAAGAAAACGGAGAAGTTTGTCCTGCCAACTGGCACAAAGGAAAAACAGCAATGAAAGCTACACAGGAAGGTGTGGCAGCTTATTTGTCGTCAAACTAAAAAATCAATGATCAAAAAAAAGAGGCTGCTACTTAGCCTCTTTTTTTTGATTATCCGTTATTGTACCAGTGTAGTTGTTTCACAATAAAAAAATAAAACGAAAATGAACCTTATTTGACACTTTTTAAACCTTAGTAGTCAAGGTAAACATAGGCATTTCGACCTTATCACCTTATTGTTCCTCAAATAAGGTAATAAGGTTTAATTTCTTTATTATCATATTTCTACTAAGGTTAAAAAATAAAAAAAATAAGGTTTTTTCGAAATCAATTATCTTGATTTATTAACAACAATTCAGTGACTTTTATTCTGGTATAATTGCGGATATTCAATTTTTTTTACACTTTGAGTTTTATTTCAGAATTGCCGGGTTTCCTCTTTTCGATATTTTATTTTTCAAAGCAATAAAAAGCAAAATCCCCAACAGGCTTCCAATAGAATCAAAAACAAAATCAAAAAAATCGCAGGACCTTAATGGAAATAATGAACCCGGTCCCTGCAACAATTCTGTCAATCCTCCATAGCAACTGCTGATGATGAATGCTGACAGTAATGAAAATTTTATAAGAAACTGAAACTTGTTTTGCAGTACAAAACCACGTGCAAGCAAAAAAGCAAAAATGAAAAATAATCCTGTGTGCACAATTTTATCCTTGTGCGGAATATTCAGGAAAGAAGTGCTTGGAAAATCATTGGGAGGCAAACCTATTAATACCAATATAATGATAGCCCAGATTATCCAGGGAAAATTGTGCTTGAAAAACATAAACGAAACGAATGAACCGGATTAATAATACTTTGAATGAGAGGGATCGCCTCAGTTTTATAAAAGGTATAGGGTACAAAGGTATGAGGATAATCAGTCAACAGGCTGCTTATCCTTATACCAAATGCCCCACCGGCAAACGGAAAATTATTTCGTTTGCAGTTTAAATTCCGGTTCCGAAATTTTAATGAACAGTAAGCCCGCTGTATTTTTCAGGAGTCAACAGTTCATCAATTTCAGCAGGATTCGTGATCTTTATTTTGATCACCCATCCTTCACCGTAAGGATCTTTATTCACCAGTTCAGGATTGGATTCCAGTGCAGCATTGAATTCAAGAACTTCGCCGCCAACAGGCATGAACATGTCGGAAACAGTTTTTACTGCTTCAATGGTTCCGAAGGTTTCTTCTTTGCCTATGGTTTCACCAACGGTTTCCACTTCAATATAAACGATGTCGCCTAATTCGCCTTGAGCAAAATCAGTGATACCAACAAATGCTTCATTTCCTTCCACTCTCAGCCATTCATGATCTTTGGTGTACTTTAAATTTTCAGGTATTTTCATTGTAAAATTGGTTATTTTTTTGAACTCCAAAAATACATTTTTTTTAATTCAAAAAAGTAAATCCGGGTTATTTTATTGCAATATTATTCCGGACCATTCATTGCAATGATACAGTGAATAATTGTCATTAGTCATTAGTCAGTAGTCAGTAGTCATTAGTCATTAGTCATAGGGCAATGGAGCTGCATTGACTATTGACCTTTGACTGTTGACCTTTGACTGTTGACCATTGATTGTTGACTGTTGACTGTTGACTGTTGACTGTTGACTGTTGACTGATGACTAATGACTAATGACTAATGACTAATGACTAATGACTAATGACTATCATTGAATGGGGGTGAGCAAAATATTCCCCTCTGTAACATTGAAATCTTTCTTTTCAACATACCCCTTTTTTGAATACTGTATGTAGATATCATAGCATCCGCCGCTGCAACCTATCATCAGATATTTTTCAAATAGCCCGGAAGTATTGGTGTAGCCCAGCGTTGTGCTCTTATTATAATCGCCGTTCTTGCCTGCATTCACCTGCATAAACACACTGTCCAGCGGTTTCATGGTTTTGGAATCAAAAACTTTCACGAAAATGTGTTTGTTGGATTCGCATGACATCATCACAACAGCAAAGGATATGATGAGGAAAATTGAAATGGCTGAAAAATTAATTTTGGAAAAGCATGTCATATTATTTGAGAGTTTGGTTTGCTACTATTTTATCTGATGATCCATCGCGAAGTTAATACTTGTTTGTCGTACTGAAAGGATATCGTTTTCAAATAGGAGCGAAGACCGGAGCGGATCAATCCCATTCATAACGCTCATCATTTTCCGCATCACCTTTCTTTATTATGTCTCTGCGATCATTCTGAGATGTTCACCGCCAGTGAAGCTCCTTTTGTATTATCTGAGTGCCTCATTCCAGTCGTAAAAAGGTACAAGGGAAGGCAATGGTGCATTCATGTATTTTTTCAATTGTGATCTGCATTGTTTATTGAACTTCTCAATTTCCTTCAGATATTTTTTTGCATTTTCCTCTATCAACCCCACAAAATCCAAATTGTCTTTAATTTTATAGTACATCTGGCCTGTAAGCATCTGTGCTGAACAATCCATCAGTTGAAACAACCGTATCAAATGCATGGGACTAAAAGCTAATTTTCCCGGTGATTTTCTTTTGCATAATACACGCATAAGAAGAAACTCGTCAAAAGTCATGCCTGTGATCTCTTCCAACTTACGGCGATTATGCATCCTATCGCAATTTTGGTTGCTAAAAAATATTTCATCCAGAATAAGTATTGTAACCTGCATCAGGATTTCCCTTGTATTTGATGCCTCAAGTTCGATGGCTTTTCCTTCCATGAACGGACTCAATAGATTCCAGTTTTCTATTAACAGGGGAGCTTCTTTCTTCACTCGTGCGACGATGGATGTGAGAAAATCTGAATTTTCTTCAATTGCCGGCATGTTTTTAATATCGCGTGTGCACACTTCTGAGTAACCACAAAATGAATAATGATAAAGATCACCCATCATATCCGTTAAGAATTTATCCACTGTATAAAATTCAATGTTCTTTTTTAATTTTATAGTAAAGCCTAACATCAAATCTGCATAATGCGGATACAGGTATTCAAAGAAAAATTCAAGCGTAAGGTTTTTATTATTCATGTGGATGTTGAAAAAAAATTTCTGATCAAAATGATCAAATTCGTGAAATGGCGAGCTTCCCCGCATCAGATACACTCCATCAAAACTATCATAAAAGATACCTTCATTTTTTGGTTTTTGCATAGCTTGAGATATTAAGAAAAGTGAAAATTAAATTTATTGTAAAATTACAAATTTTTCAGATTTGCAAATACTTTTCTTATTTTTTTAAAATATAGTTTAGGAAAAAGCGCTAAGTTATATGCTATTCATTTTAATAAAGTAAGATTCACAGTTTGTTACGAAGGAGGAGGCTGAAATAAATTCCATTTTGCACCTTGTTCCGAAGGAGGTCATTGAAGTAAATTACGTCTCGCACCTTGTTCCGAAGGAGGTGATTGAAGTAAATTACATCTCGCACCTTGTTCCGAAGGAGGTGATTGAAGTAAATTACGTCTCGCACCTTGTTCCGAAGGAGGTGATTGAAGTAAATTACATCTCGCACCTTGTTCCGAAGGAGGTGATTGAAGTAAATTACATCTCGCACCTTGTTCCGAAGGAGGTCGTTGAAGTAAATTACGTCAATTTTCCGGTTCGGAAGGAGAATCCGGAGTAATACCTAAAACCGGATTTGTTACGACAATGTAAATTTCAAACTAAACCCTCCATTTGTATTTGCATTCGGGAATTGGGATGAAACAAATGGATTGGTAATGATCTTGTCGAAGAAGAATTTTACAGTAAACTTGTCGCTGATCTTGTAATCAACGGAAGTATTGATGGTGATGATACGCTGACCGGTGGAAATCTCATTAATATTTTGAACGATCTGCCGGAGTATGGTTTCATTGGTTTTAATGGACAAGGCGGCTTTGATGTTCATGTCGCTCTTAATTTTTTTATTCCTGCCGCCGTTCAAACCTTTGATGTTTATTTCAACATTCTTGATACGGTAACCAAGACCGAGGATATATTCGCTGCTGGAAATTTCAGTCAACTGGTCATTTGCAAAACTCAAAGCAAGATCCCTGGTTTTCTTAATTTCAAAATTCGAAAGCAAGCTGTTGTTCCAGGTCATATCAATACTGATGAGCGGGTTGAACGACTCGGAAATGGTGATATTGCCGATCTGCATACTGGGTATATAGTTTTTGCCTAAGGAATCCTTGATATCGGAAAAACTATCTCCATTCAAATCGTTATAAAGTATGTTGGTTGCGTAACCTCCAACAGAATAAGTGGACCTGTAAGAATGAGCCACAGTAAAGGTCTTGAAATATTTTTTGAAAAAGTCAAGTTTGGTTAGTCCGTCGTAAGTGATTTTCCAGTTAGGCAAAGGAATATCACGCCACGAAAACTTTTCAGAGAAGGCATTCAATGAAATTGTGTTTGGGTTCCTGTTGGTATAAGCCGCAAGGAATGCAGGTATCAATACATCCTGTGACGTGGGGCCATATCCAACCGGGTAAACCAGATGTGTTATAGAATCAACAAATGTGGGACCATTGGTATGGGTCGGCGACCAGTCTGTATTTTGCCGTGCAAGACGCCAGGCGATAAGATACCTGTAATTTTTGAATTTTTCAAATGTTGCATTCGAGTTGGTTACCTTATTATCTTTTGAGAAAGCAGTTCCCATGGTAAAATAAGAAACACTGTAAGCGCCGGTTTCAATAGGCGTGAATGATGTGTACTTTTGAGCAAGAGTATCCCATTTAAAATATTCCGAATGATTGCGCGAGAATGTTCTTGTGGCTGTGATCTCGATCAGGAATTTACTAACCGGTTCCACAGTTGCACGTGCAGAAAAACTCTGCGTATATTTGGTTGCAAAAGGATTGTTTTGCATAGGATTTTTTGAAAGTATTGTATCCGTACGGTTGGCCAATATTGATCTGATATCCGGTTGGCCACCAAAGACAAAATCTGCTCCAGGAGCATTCCTTTTCCAGTCTTCGCCAAGCATGACAGGACTGTCTTTAAATCCCGGTAACTGTGTTCCGTTGCCCTCAGAATAAGTAAATGATACTGTTTTGACACCCATCAAAAATTTAAGTGAGTTATCAAAGATAGCTTTTAGTAAGTTAACTTTTACCGAGTCGTTTTGTGTACTATCAGCCTTGGTTTGCACAGTAGGTTTTACAACCTTGTTGCCTTTGACATTTGAAGTAGAAGAAGGAGTTGATGTTTTCGCAGAATTCAGATTTTTCAGGTATTTCACTTTGTTATACAAACTGGTGAAACTGAAATTTCCGTTCAATTGTTTGGTATTTGTATTTTCGATGGTGTTACCCAGTGCAGTTTCAGAACGGGGAGCGCCAACCCAGGTATATCCGCCGGTATATTTTGCTGTTGCAGTTACCCAGTTGAACCATGTGATCTTATTAATAGGTATGGTATAGTTCACTGCAAGATTCTGGTCATAGTTTGTGGCTCTGCCAAAATCGAGGATGTTGTGCATAATGGTGTCGCGTTTCCATGCAAGGTTTGGATCTTTGCTGTCCATTCTTCCTGCAGGCTCGTCAATTCTTGCATCAGCGGTGGCGGTGTAATCAACTTTCAGCCCTGAGGTCAGGTCAAATTTCAGACCGTAATCCCTCGACCAGGTGAAATCCTTGATGTAGGTTGTGTCAATAAGTATATCGGCGCGGCTCTTGTTTCTAAGTTTGTCTTCTTCGTAAAGCCTGTTCATTTCGGTGCGGAATGTCAATGTTTTTGGCAACAAATAGAAGTTAAAGTCTTTCACAAGTTTCAACGGACCATAAGATAAAAACTTCACTTTCGATAATGGGATGAAATTTTTAGGTGTGTTGTTGAAGTTGTATCCGATTGCGCCTTTATAGGTCTTTTTCATATCGTGTTCAACGTCCACATCACGGTGATAGAGTTCGGTGTAAGAGTATGTGAAATCAAAGTTAGAGAAGTCGTAGATATGCGATTTTGTGGATTTCGTTGATTTCTCCTTTTGCATATTTACAAAGTTAAGGCTCTTCCTGATGGTAATATCCTGCACCAGGGCTTTCACAGAGTCTCTTTGGCTTTTATTGCTGTAAGTGTTGAGTTCATCTTTTAAGAGAATATCAGGATCCAATGGGTCGTATTGTGGATTGCTTGCAATGTGAGAATAATCAAAATGCATAGGGATTTTAACCTTCACCTTTGGCGGAAGCAGTTTTCCCAATTCAAGGCTGGTTGCGAAATCGTATTCAGCAGTCGTTGCTTTTTCCAATTGATTAATTTTTTCATCAATGCTTCCAAAGCCCGGAGTTGTAATTTTACCGGCAAGTGTCATCGTACCAAGGTCGGCAAGAGTAAGGTTGATGGTAGAAGTCGCTGCCCATCCTCCTTTTTCATTGAAGTTTGTCATTCGCAATTCATCCACCCAAATTTCCGCACATTTGGGAAGGCCGTCATCAAGCGGAGTGTGCGAAGTTTTCTTTGGATTACGCACACCAATCATGATCACTTCCACCGCACTTAATGTTGGTGTTCCCACAATAGTGATCTTGTGTCCATGATCGTATGCAACATAAGGTGTGCTTAAAGTTACACCTGAACCGGGTGTTCGCATTTGAACATCTCTTACTAATTTTGCATTTTCCAAAACGCTGAGGGTAATATTGAATGAGTTTGAGTCAGGCCAGATAACGGCAGGATCAGTCGAACCCCATGGTGTAGGAGTAAGTGGAATTTCATACTCATAATAGTTGTCAGTAAAGTCAGTTCCCAAACGCATGAAAACAGTCAGGTCACCTTTTTTGAGTGCATCGCTGGTGTTGCTGGCTTCAGCATGAACAAACATTTCTATGTTTTTAAACTGACGCATATCAAAATCACAGGTTTTGTAACAGGCACGTGAATCGCCGTCAATAAGGTTACAAATTTTCATCGAGAGTGATTGCTCGTTTAATTGTTGCAAGTTCTGAG
>CAISZK010000112.1 GCA_903889915.1 uncultured Bacteroidota bacterium | reverse complement strand
ATAGAGCCAACGATTCTAAACCCCCAAACACAAAACATAATAATGTCACCCCTCAGGGGTTTTTGAATTTTTTCAATTCTGTTTACTATAATAATGCCATCCCTTCGGGATTTTATCATAATTCGTAACATCAGTTAAATACGTGTTCAAAACTAAATTCTCGTTTTTATATTTGGAAATGAAAAAAATATTAATTTTGAAAAATATTTCGAGGAATATTCATCAATGTCATGCACTGTGAAACCTGTGCCAGCAAGACATCAAAAGAAAAAAACCAGACTACAAAAGTTTTTAAAACTTTTGTAGTCTTGATAGTATTCACCTGTTGTGATAATAAAAGGGGTAAAAATATAAACAAGTTTTAAAGGTTGCAACGTTTATTTAACAATTAGGGTGATGATGAAGGAGATGATGCGATAATTATGCAAAATTGACATAAGACACAATTGTAATCATTTTGCTCATAGTAATAAAAACGCATATTTCTTGCCAAATAGATAATTGTTGGAATTGTCCACCCTAATTAAAAATGAAAATTTGTTGAAAACTTTTTAAACTTTTGTTATTAGAATTTAATTGTTTTAGTAATTTTGACACCATTGTCAAGAAATTAATTTCAAGATGCAAACGGAAAACATAGGCGACTATATTAGGCAACTACGAGAACAGGCAGAAATGCCATTACGGAAACTAGCTGCATTACTCGACATCGATCAAAGTACGCTGAGTAAATTGGAACGTGGAGAGCGGCCAGTAAATAGACAAATGTTGCCAATAATAGCTAAAACATTCAAGGTTGATGAGAAAGAACTTGTTGTGAAATTTATGAGTAGACAAGTAGCTTATCAATTAGCCGGTGAGAAATATGTAAAGGACATTTTAATTGCCGCAGAAGAAGAGATTAAATATATCAAAAAATCAAAATAAACTTTTAATGGCGTACAAAGTAACCAAAACAAAAGAAGAAAGTTTAGAACAATTGAAAGTACTGATTGGTGCTTTTGAGAAAGAGTATGCAATATACAAAACTGCAAAATACAGTGAAGCACAATTAAGAGTTGACTTCCTGAATCCACTTTTAAAAACCTTTGGTTGGGATGTGGACAATGAAGAAACAAAATCACAGTTCCTTCGTGATGTGATACAAGAGGAAAGTATTGATGTAGAAGTAGAAGATTCTGTAACTAAAAAAAATCCAGATTACACACTTAGAATTCAGGGCGCAAGAAAGTTTTTTGTTGAAGCAAAAAAAGTTTCAATTGACCTTGACAAATCAAACAAGCCAGCATTTCAAACAAGAAGGTACGGTTGGAATGCTAATCTCGGAATTTCTATTCTTACAAATTTTGAAACATTATCAGTTTATGATTGTAGATACAAGCCGAATGTGGAAGATGCTGCAAGTGTAGCAAGGTATCAGTCGCTTAATTACACTCAATTCATTACAAAATTTGACGAACTCAATCAGTTACTTTCTTTTCAATCAGTAGCATCAGGTTATATTGATGAATACTTTACCGTAACACATAAAGAAACAACCACTTTTGATGATTACTTTCTTAAACAAATTGAGAGTTGGAGGCAGAGTTTGGCAAGTGATATAATTGCAAATAATGACGGTTTCAACAATGAGGACATAAACTTTCTTATTCAAAGATTACTGAACAGGATTGTATTTTTAAGAATTTGTGAAGATAGAGAAATTGAGAAGTACGAAACACTCAGAAACATCAATAGCTATGATGAACTCAAACAGTTTTTTATTTTATCAGACAAGAAATATAATTCAGGTCTATTTGATTTTATTGAAGATAACTTTTCTCTAAACATCAATCTTAAATCGGAAATTCTTATTGAGATTTTTAACGAACTTTACTATCCACAAAGTCCGTTTGATTTTTCTGTTGTTGACCCAACAATACTTAGCCAGATTTACGAAAGATATTTAGGAAGCAAGATTGCGATTGTAAATGATAGGCAAATTTCAATTGTTGAAGAACCAGAAGTAGCAGCATCAAGTGGCGTTGTGCCAACACCGAAGTTGATAGTTCAAAACATCGTTAAGGAAACACTTGCACCGTTATTTGCAGGCAAAAATCTCGAACAAATGCAGCAGCTAAAGCTGGCTGACATTTGTTGCGGTTCAGGAACATTTCTTATTTCAATGTATGATTTCATGTTTGAGAAAATCACTTTGGAATTTGTCGCGGCGGGTATACACGACAATGACATAATCAACCAAGGATTTGACGGTTCATATCATCTTACATTAAAAGCCAAACATCAAATTCTCACTGCAAATATTTTTGGTGTTGATATAAACCCTTATGCTGTTGAGGTAAGCAAATTCAGTTTGCTTTTGAAATTATTAGAAGGAGAAAACTCAGGTTCAATTGAAAACTATCTTGCGAAACACAAACAAAAAGTTTTACCAAGTTTAGATGATAATATCAAATGTGGCAATTCACTTGTTGATGATTCCTATTTTAAATTTCAGCCAGAGGCAATTGATAATGATGAATTGCTTTTCAAACTCAAACCATTCAACTGGAGAGAAGAATTTGAATTCTTAGAACAGCGAAGTGGCTTTGATGCAATTATAGGGAATCCTCCTTATGTGAGAATTCAAAATATAGTAAAGTTTTCAGCAGAAGAAATAAAATTCTTCCAGAGTGATATTTCGGGTTACACCGTTGCAGAGACAGAAACATTTGACAAATACTATCTCTTTATTCAAAGAGCAATCAATTTGCTCAATGAAAATGGAGTGTTGGGTTACATAGTTCCTCACAAATTTTTTATTGTGAAAGGAGGGAAAGCACTTCGTACTTTCATTACATCACATTCTTCAATATTCAAAATCATTCACTTTGGAGTTACACAAGTTTTTCCAAACCGCAGCACTTACACTGCTATTCTTATTCTTGACAAAAAGAAAAGAGAACAGATTTCTTTCAAACGTATAAAGAAAATTGCAGCCGAACTCACAGCAGGTTCTATCAATTACGACTTTTACAATTCAGCAGCATACACAGAACAACCGTGGCTGTTTGTTTCAAAACCATCACAAGCGGTTTTTGACAAAGCAAAAAATCCAAACACAATTTCACTTCGTTCAATTGCTGAAATTGCAGTAGGTCTGCAGACGAGTGCAGATAAGATTTATATATTCAAACCAGAAGTAGAAACAGAAACAACTTATCGTTTCAAATACAAGAACACAACTTATGAAATTGAAAAGGCAATTTGCAAACCGTGTTTGTATGATCTTTCATTTGGGTTGTTTGACACAGTAAAACCTAATGCTCAAATAATTTTCCCTTACAATATTCAAAATGGCAAAGCAGAAGTTTTTACAGAAGAATATTTTCAAGAAAACTTTCCTTTAACTTGGGTTTATCTAAATAATTTCAAAGTAGAACTTTCCAAACGCAGTATAAACGGAAGCAAAGAACCTAAGTGGTATCAATTCGGAAGGTCTCAAAGTTTGACACGGTTTCACGATAATAAGAAATTGATTTGGTCAGTGCTATCTACAAAGTCTGGATATGTTTTTGACGAAAATAATTTGCAGTTTACGGGAGGTGGAAATGGGCCTTACTATTCTCTTTTTACAACCTCCAAATATTCACTTTACTACATTTTAGGAATCATAGCACACCCGGTTTTTGAGGCAATGGTAAGGTCAGGTGCAAGCGAATTCAGGGGTGCATACTACTCACACGGGAAACAGTTTATAGAAAATCTGCCAATCAGAAAAATTGATTTCACAAATGTAGCAGATACAATACTGCATAATGAAATTGTAAAGACGGTAAAAAGTTTAATTGCCACCAAAGCAACTTGCAATGGTATTTACATCGTCGCTAAGAAGAAAGTGATGGAACATAAAATGAATTTACTTTTTTCTTCTCTTATTGAACAAGTCAATTTTCTTTACGGAATTACAAGTGATGAATTGAACACAGTTCTTACCGATGAGGAACTAAATAATGAACTAACTGAAGATTAAAATGGCAACAGAAATAATTGAGAACCTTGATTCAAAAAAACTTCGTGGCGGTTATTACACACCACAAGCCATTACAGATTTTATCTGCAAGTGGGCAATTACAAAACCAACTCAAAAAGTTTTAGAGCCAAGTTGTGGCGATGGAAATTTTATTGAATCTGCTATTCTCAGATTTAAAGAATTGGGAGTTAAAAATAACAAGTTGTTTGGGCTTATAAAAGGAATTGAGTTGATTGAAGGTGAAGCCGAGAAATCAAAAGACAGAGCAGCAAAGTATGGATTGAATTCAACTACAATTCTCAATGCTGATTTCTTTAATTATATCTCCAACGCAAATGGAGACGCACACTTTGATGTTGTCATTGGAAATCCTCCATTCATTCGCTATCAAAATTTTCCCGAAGAACATCGTGAAGTTGCTTTCAAGATGATGGAAGAAATGAATTTGCATCCGAACAAACTCACTAATATTTGGGTTCCATTCTTAGTAATTTCAGCAAGCAAGTTGAACCGTTTTGGAAAATTGGCAATGGTAATTCCAGCAGAATTATTTCAAGTAAAATATGCAGCAGAAACAAGAGTTTTTCTTTCAAAGTTTTTTTCAAGAATTACTATTGTAACCTTTAAGAAACTTGTCTTTGCTGACATTCAGCAGGAGATTGTTTTACTTCTTTGTGAAAAAGATGTAACAGCCAATATAGGAATTAGAGTTCTTGAAATGAATAATCTTAGTGAACTGAATTCAATTGAAATTGACAAGGTTCATAAAGCTGATGTAAAAGTCCTTGAACATTCAACAGAGAAGTGGACAAAATATTTTTTAGATGAAAACGAAATTCAACTTCTTAGAACAATAAAAAACGATACCAGAATAAAACCATGTTCTGATATAATGGAAGTTGATGTTGGAATTGTAACAGGACGAAATGAATTTTTTATGCTTAGTAAAGAACTTGTTTCAAAATGGGAACTCAAAGGATACACAACGAAAGTAGTTAGCAAGTCAAATCATTTCAAAGGTATTGTTTATACCGATTCAGATTTTGAAACAAATGTTGAAGAAAATTATCCTGTTCAACTTTTTTTTCCTGAGAACAAAGAATATTCATCACTTCCTGAAGTTTGTCGTGAATACATTTCTTACGGAGAAGAAATGTATTTTCAAACTGGTTACAAATGCAAAATCAGAAAGAACTGGTTTATCACTCCTTCGTTATGGACTCCCGATGCATTTGTTTTAAGACAAGTTGGAGATTATCCGAAACTCATTTTGAATAAAACGAAAGCATCTTCAACAGATACGATTCACAGAGTTCGTTTTAAGACAAAAGTGAATCCTGAAAATATTGCTCTCTCCTATCTCAACTCTCTAACTTTTGCTTTTTCAGAAATATTGGGAAGAAGTTATGGAGGCGGTGTGCTGACATTTGAACCAACGGAAATTGAAGAAATTCCTTTACCTCTTTTAACTCAACACAATATTGATTTTAAAAAAATTGATACACTTATTCGTCAACGAAAAATTGAAGAAGTACTTGACATAATTGACAAAGAACTTTTAATAAAACAATTTAAATTTTCCATATCTGAAGTTCAAATACTAAGAGGCATTTGGAAAAAACTTTCAGGCAGAAGGAATGGAAGGAAAAACTAAACCTTAGACTATTTTACAAATTCAGAATTGCAATCAGCCCGCAAGTCATGATTTACAACACCCACAAGCCTTTGCAATCCCTTCGCTTTAACCAGGGATTTTAATCCCACAATAACAAAACTCTGTCATCTCCGCAAAAGACTCTGACAGGTTTGCGAAGATTCGGAACCTGTCAGCGTTTGCAAAACCTGACAGCGTTTAAAAGAAAATGGAGCAACAAAAAATAGCACCTTGATACAGCAAAAAATAAAAAACCATGAAAACATTAATCACAGTCATCATCGCATTGCTCGCAATCATTCATGTAAATGCCCAGACAAGTTACTATGTGGATGGCGCCAATGGGAACGACTCCCATAGCGGCACATCTCTTGCACAGGCATGGAAAACTGTGCAAAATGCATTTGATAATGCAACGGCAGGAAGCACAGTTTACATAAAAGGCGGCACTTATTATGAAAACCTGAATGCCAATGTAAGCGGAACAGCAGGGAATCCCATCACCTACAGAAATTACCAGAACGACATAGTAATCATTGACGGAACAGGCACCGCGGGCACAGACATGCTTTACATAGAAGACCAAAGCTATATCATTATTGAAAATATCACTATTCAAAACATGGTGGCTGCTTATGCCACAGGTGTCACTGTTTCCGGCACTGCCTCCGGTTCGGTGTCGAATATTGCGTTGAAGAATCTGAAAATATCCGGTATCAACTGGACGAGCAATGCAAGCGCAACACCAACATCGAACGATAACTCAAACCCTCTTCTTGTCTCAGGTGAAGGAACCAACCAGGCGAATGCCGTTAAAAATATTCTGATTGACAGTTGCGAAGTGTTTAATAATATCACGGGCTTCAGCGAATCCATTTCTCTGGATGGAAATGTGGACAGCTTTATTGTTTCGCATAACCGCGTTCACGATAACTTAAATATTGGAATTTGTATGGCGGGCAACTATGGCGTGAGTTCAAATGCCACACTGGATCATGCCAGGCACGGACGCTGCTTTCTGAACACTTGTTACAACAATGTTTCAAATTACGCAACCAGCGGAGGTATTTATGTTGATGGCGGACAGAATATCATCATCGAGAGAAATACATCTTATGGCAACGGCTATGGCATCGAGATTGGTTGCGAAGAAAACGGAAGCACTTCGAATATCATCGTGCGCGACAATGTCATTTATAACAACCAGCAGTCAGGGCTTGCCATTGGCGGATATACAAGCTCTACAACGGGACAAGTGTTGAACACTTTGGTTTTGAATAATACTTTTCTGAAGAATGATTATTCCAACAGCGGCATGGGCGAAGTCTATATGACCAAAATGTCGAACAGCAAAATACAGAACAATATCTTTTACACCAACACTCAAAACATCCTGATATCAAAAGACAATATCACTCCTTTCAGCGGAAATTCTATCAACTACAATTGCTGGTACACACCAAACAATGACAGCAACAATATTACGGTATCGTGGGGAAATTATAATTATACCACTTTCTCAAACTATGTTGCACAAACCGGAATGGACGCCAATTCAATATTTGCTGACCCGCAGTTGACAAGCAACAATGTATCCTCTCCGGATTTTCATCTGTTGACAAGAAGCCTTTGTATTGACAAGGGAGATCCTGCATTTACAACAGCAACAAACGAAACAGATTATTTTGGAGGTATAAGAGTTGTGAATTCAAAAGTAGATATTGGAGCCAATGAATTTCCCACGCCGGTTGCAATAAATGAAATTGAAAGCGATCATTCAATTGTGATCTTCCCCAACCCTGCCCGCGACCATATCAATATTGAAACACCTGTAAAAGCCGAACTGGAAATTTTCAATTCGGAAGGACAATTAGTCAAAATTGTTCAAGCAGATAATATTCACGCAAGCATTGATGTTTCTGCTTTCCCATGCGGAATATATGTTGTGAAGGTGAGGACAGAAAAAGGAATGGAGATGAAGAAATTTATTAAAGAATAATCGCCCGGTTGCTAATTGCGCCAAGCCGGATTTTTCGCCAAGCCGGATTTGCAATCCGGCTTGTTTTACTATAAGGATTTGTAATCCGAAAAGAAAATTAAACTCAGCGACATAGTGTAAAAATGAAAGGGAAATTAAGGATTTATTGTTTTTGGCCGGATTGAAAATCCTTATAGTATTACGTCAGGGATGGCAGATCCCTGACAGCGGAAAACTCTGACAGGTTTGCGAAGATTCGGAACCTGTCAGCGTTTGCAAAACCTGACAGCGTTTAAAAGAAAATGGTGTAACAAAAAACAGAAAATAGATATAGTAGAGTGAAAAAATTGTAATAACCGGATGCTACAGACAGCATTTAAATATGATTTAATAGAAGTACTATGTGGAAATGCGAAAAATGTAATGAGATAATTGAAGACAATTTTGAGGTATGTTGGAATTGTGGAAATAGTAACAGGGGATTAGAGACCACTTTTGTTGACAAGGGAGAACAAGTCAATTTTAATCAACCTCAAAGAGACATTCATTTTGGGAGCGTAAAATCCAAATATCCCACTTTGATTGCAATTTCAAAAATACTGAAAATATTTGCTGCATTTACAGGGGTTATCGTGGTGATTCTTATAATTATGTCTTTAACTTTCAATACAGCATCATTGGCATTGTTTTCATTAATGATCGGTGGCTTATCTGTTTTGGTGCTCATAGCCTTGTCAGAGATCATCAAGGTAATTATTGACATTGAGATTAACACAAGGCCATTTACAAGACAAAAATAATTAAACCAGACTACAAAAGTTTTCAAAACTTTTGTAGTCTTGAAACAATATGAAAGAAATTATTGAAAGATTATCAAAAATAGAACATGGTTTCAAACCGATAGAGTTGGAAGCTAAAAATATATTTGTTTCAAAACCAATTGCAGACTCTAAGAAATTAGCCATTGAGTTATTAGAAAACGATTTTT
>CAISZK010000111.1 GCA_903889915.1 uncultured Bacteroidota bacterium | reverse complement strand
GTATGCCAGGGGTACAGCAAATAGCCAATTTAAGAATAGCTCATAAAAGTAGTAATTGGCATAGAGTAATTGAGATGATTAAAGAAGTAAAAATTATTGCTTAAACCTACAAAGGGACTTTTGTCATGCACCCGTTATTTACCCCGTTGGATAACTTTCAGATTTAATGAGTATCTTTAAAACAGAGTTATTCTACGGAGTGAAGTGTCTTAGTGTTTTTGTAGTAGTTTTTCTTTTTTAACTTTTCGGAGTAGAGTAGGTCATATTTTAAATCGTGATTATTATCCATTAAAAAAAGAGGGTTTTCCTTGTTAAGGAAAACCCTCGGATAAAAAGGAATATTTTCCTCTTTTCAAATTGTTAAACACAATACTTTTGAATAACTGCACTCCATTCACTTTTCCCTTCTTTGCTCGAAGTCATTGTTTTGTGATAATAAAGGGTTCCGATTCTCAAAGTATTTTCACCACACATTGTTATTTCACCTGCTGTTGATTTATGGCTGAAATCACCAACTTCCCAACGTTGGTTATCAACACTGATCATACGCAGATATGCTGCATTTCCGCCTTTTGGATAGGCTGCTCTGTTGGATACAATGAATTTGCCGTTTTTAGCTACAACGGAATATTCATCTTTTTCATGTTTGGAATAAGTTCTGATTTTGAAATTATGCCTTTTATAGAGAGCTTCTGCATGCAACAAATCGCCATCGCCAACTTTTTGCACCGCAGCCAAAACCTGGTCCATGATGATTTCGGTGGCCATCAATTCAGTATCTCTTAATTCGCAATCGCCGGGCAACTGACTTTCGGCCTTTGTTTGCGCATCACGCAATTTGCCACATTGGGTAACTGCACTTGCAATCAAAGCAGCAAGGGCTGTCAGAGCGGAATCTTCGGCCAACGTTCCTAATATTCCCAAATAATAACTTGCCAGCTTGCTGATATTATTGGGCTTATCATAATAAATTTTTAAACGTTTAACTGCAGGCGTAACCGGCAACGAAAACATTGCGAAGATCACTCTCCTTTGACGTTTGTTTAAAAATGACATCAGCAATGCGAAAAGCATTGCATAAAACTTTTTTTCCTTTTTTGAAATACTTACCATATCTGACAAGTATTTCCCGTAATTTATTTTCATATTTTTTTTTGTTTGAAGAATTATGATTGTGATTTTTTTTGTTTAAAACAATTTGCAAAACTGAGTCCCGCAAAATGTTTCAGCCACTGGTCATGGTTTCTTTGAACAATAATTATAAACACCGCAATCTGACAGGGGGCTTTTTGTCAGTAAGGATTAATTGCTCATGGCAAACCTCCTTTCTTTCTTCAGGTAACGGTTTGATGTAATCGGATGATATGAGCTTACTATGCTTTTCATTTAATGAATTAAAAAAAATTATCAAAACAAAAACTGAAATTCCAAATTTTGGTCAACAACGTTAAATCAAAAATCAGAAACTAAAATCAGACATAAAAAACGTTCTGCAAAGGTATAATGACCAATTCCAAAAAACCCTGTCAATTAAGTAAACGGTCGGTTTGGTTAAGCGAACGGTCGGTTTGGTTAAACTAACGGTAAAACACCACCACAAAATTTGGCTATATTTCGGGAAAGAAATTTATAAAACATTCCCTTCCTTTCCGAAATTTCAGGAAAAATCAGGGTAAAATATTTTGAAGGAAAAATAAGCAGAATTCAAATGAAAGCTGCAAACAGACAGCATTTTTACCATTAATCCGCATCCTGATTTAAGCCTGTTTCCGACTCCATCCAACATCCAACATCCAACATCTCAAATCAAAAAAAAAACATAAAATGTTAAAATGCTGCGCAACTTTGAACCTTGAACAATAAATATGTTAACCAGGCACAGCGGAAAACCATGACTGCCACAAAATCCGTTACCTAAAAAATCATAAAAACACTGTCTTTGTAACCTAAAAAATATTTAACCGTTTAAACTATCCAAAATTTATTACTTTTGCGCGGGCTTAAAATTTAATTTCATTCACTTTTCCTAAAAATTAAAAAATAGGCATGGAGAAACTTAAACAATTTTAATAGTAAAACCTTTATAATAATTAAACAAAAAATAACTTATGAAAAAACTTGTAAAAATTTCTGTATTTATTATCGTAGTTTTATCAACTATGAATGTGCTTGCACAAAGCAAACTTAAACTGGGTTATCTGAATTCCGATTCACTGATGCTGATCATGCCGGGTATTGATTCGGCCAACGCAACTTTGAAAGCTGAATACAAAGCTTATCAATCGAAGCTGGAAACGATGCAAAAAGACCTGAACACAAAATGGGAAACTTATGTAAAAGACAGCGCAAAAATGTTGCCTTCAATCAAAGCATTGACCATGTCGGAAATGCAGGACATGAACACCAGGATCAAATCATTTTCTTCGTCTGCCGACTCATCATTCAAAATGAGAAGAGTTGCTCTCTTAAAACCCATACAGGAAAGAGCTATTAAAGCAATTGCAGCAGTTGCCAACGAAAACGGATACACTTACATTTTTGACTCGGCATTGGGCGTTCTTCTATTTAAGACCGAAAGCCTCGACGTGATGCCGCTGGTTAAAAAGAAACTTGGAATAAAGTAAAAAAGATCTTTCTTTTCAAAGCCAATCCCTTTAAAAGATTGGCTTTTTTCATGCGTTTTAAAAAGAAATTAAAATTAAATCCATTGAAAAAGTTACTGATATTTTTATTCTGTTGCAGTTTTTCATTTCCGGGTATTATACATGCCCAGACAAATGCAAAAATAGGCTACATCAACTCCGATTCGCTGATACCGTTGATTCCCGGCAGAGATTCGGTGCAGATCCTTATTAAGGCTATGGTGAATTTTTATGAATCCCAACTGACTTCCTTGGGAGCAAAATATAAAACATTATACAACTCCTACAAAAAGGATTCTTCGGCAAAAGCTACCGACAGTGTCAACGCAAAAATAGTACGTCTGCGGGCATTGAAAAAGAAAATACTTGACTTTAAAGCTGAAGCCAAAGAAAATTTACAGAAGCAACAAAATGAACTTTTGCGCCCGTTGATCGCTAAAGCTGACAAAGCCATTGCGGATGTTGCAAAAGAAAATGGATTGCTCTTCGTAATAGACACTTCAACTGCAAATGGTTTGGTATTTATTTATGCAGATAAAGGAGGTGATATTACGAATCTCGTTAAAAAGAAACTTGGGATTAATTAATATCTAATGTTATTCAAAAAATGAAAACCTTATTTTTCAACCTTTAACCTTAGTAGAAATGATAACCAACACCTCATTAACCTTATTACCTTATCTCACCAACAATAAGGTAATAAGGTTGATTTTACCCGTTTCCTATTTCTACTAAGGTTGAAAAATAATGAAAATAAGGTTCTGTTTAACATGAGTTAGTATCTATATTCAATGGAAAGAAAAAACATTTTTCCGGTATTCGATCGCCTCACTTCCCGTGAAGACAAAGAAGCATTGCTGAAACAGCGGGGCCTGGCCATCTGGATGTATGGCTTGTCAGGATCCGGAAAAACTACTGTGGCAATTGAATTGGAGCATAAATTGTTTCAAAAGGGGTTTATCTGTCAGCTGCTCGATGCAGATAATGTAAGGACCACCATCAATAATGACCTGGGATTTTCACTTCATGACCGGGAGGAAAACATACGACGTGTGGCTGAGTTGAACAAGCTGTTTATACAAAACGGAGTGATCGTGATCAACTGCTTTATCAGCCCTACAAATTCAATTCGCAAAATGGCCGCTGAGATCATTGGCAAAAAAGATTTTGTTGAAGTGTTTTTCAATACTCCGATAGAGATCTGCAATCAGCGTGATCCAAAAGGCTTGTATAAAAAGGCAATGACAGGCGATATCGAAGAATTTACTGGAGTCAGTTCTCCGTTTGAAATGCCTGACAATCCTGAAATGGAGATCAGAACGGATATCTCTACAGTTGATGAATGTGCACAAAAAATAATTGACCATATTTTACCAAAAATTGAGATTAAATAATTATTCAAAATTGTCGTTCATGCAGATTGATTTCAGGAATTCAACCAAAGTGGCAATAACAGAAATTACCAATCACAACCTGTTTTTTGATTTAGCAATTTTAAAATGATCACATACAACCTTACACATTTAGAGGAATTAGAAGCGGAAACGATATTTGTGATGCGCGAAATAGCAGCACAGTTTGAGAATCCGGCGTTGCTTTTCTCAGGAGGCAAGGATTCAATAGTAATGGTGCACGCTGCCCGAAAAGCTTTCTGGCCTGCAAAGATCCCTTTTCCTTTGCTTCACATTGACACGGGGCACAATTTTCCTGAGACGATTGTGTACAGGGATAATTTGGTGAAAGAGATTGGTGCACGTCTAATAGTAGGTTCAGTGCAGCAATCAATTGATAAAGGCAGGGTTGTTGAAGAAAAAGGACCCACAGCCAGCCGCAACGTGCT
>CAISZK010000110.1 GCA_903889915.1 uncultured Bacteroidota bacterium | reverse complement strand
TGTGAAAGCGGCATTCTCATAACAATAGATAGGAATGTTCAGTTCGTTTCCGACACGTTCAGCAAGTTTGCGGGCATAGACCACCGTTTCTTCCATGGTGATCCCTGCTATCGGAACAAAAGGACAAACATCTGTAGCGCCAAAACGCGGATGCTCACCTTTGTGTTTGCGCATATCAATAATTTCAGAAGCTTTTTTTATTGCTCTGAAAGCTGCTTCTATTACAGGCTCCGGCTCTCCTACCAGAGTAACAACTGTACGGTTTGTGGCTTTGCCCGGATCAACATCGAGGAGTTTTACGCCTTCAACACTTTCGATCTGATCGGTGATCTGTTTGATAATGCCCATATCATTCCCTTCGCTGAAATTGGGAACACATTCAATGATTTGTTTCATAAAATTTGCAAGATTAAGTTTTTGTTTTGTTGATTACGTTTCACATGGTCACCGGTTAAAGTGTCCCATGACGAATCCTTAAATCAAATCAGGGCGCGAAATTAGAAAAAAATTTATGATTTTTTTACGAAATACAATTTATGCCATAATGAAAAAATGAGTAATTTTATACAATTTTTAGCACAGACTTACTTTAATTCATTTTTTACTTTGGTATAAAAACACAATTATGAAAACTTTTCTTTTTACACTTGCTTTAACAACACTGACTTTTTTCCATTGCAATGCGCAAAATTTAATAACCAATCCGGACTTTGAAAACAGTGGTCAGTTGGATTGTCAATCATGGTATGATGAATGCGGACGTGAAATGACATTTCTTTGTGATACGATAACACCTGACACGACATGTTATGCAATGTTCTATCAGGATGCACCACCCGCAGGTGGCTCATGGAGTTTGGGTGTTACAGGAGTTGGCAACAGCCCGGAAAACTATGCAAACACATATATCAGCGGCCATAGCGGCTCACATATTTACGAACTTAAAGTCTGGGTAAAAGATATTGGTTATGCAACAGGCGGTGCAAAACTGGAAATTGAATCACAAGGGCATCTTTCAACACATAAATATTTCATGGCAAATCAATCAGACTGGTCTTTATACACGTTAACTGACACTTTAACCTTACAACCTTCCGATTCCCTTGTCATTTCGCTTTATGCAATTGCTGCAGGACCAACCACAGGCAATGCATACTTTGACCTTGTTCAGTTAAAAGTCAATGATTCTTTGTCAGGACTTCCCAATCTTGCTGAGGCAGGCAAGGAAATCACACCCTATCCAAACCCTTTCACCGGTTATACTGTTTTTAATATGCCTGTTGAAATGCACGAAGCAATTTCTTTTGATTTATTTGACATACAAGGCAGAAAAATAAAATCATTTCAGAACATCTCTTCAAAATCTTTTTATCTTTCTTCAGAAGGATTGAGTAAAGGTCTTTATTTTTACAAAATCTATTGTTCGAAAAATCTCCTGGGGATAGGTAAAATCGTGGTTGAATAAATTTTATTGTAAAACACCTGTATTAAAAATCCGTCAACAAAGTAAAAAAAACAACGGAGAATAAAAGTCAATAAGTGACGGTCGCAAAATTTCGCCTTTGCATCAGGCCATAGGGAATAAACTCATTGGGTAAGTCAAGGAGTGACGGCATTTTGGTAAGAAAACAAATTGTTCAAAAACAATTATTGAGTCCACTCCGGTAGTCTATTTTTACCACTAAAACACAAAAACACAAAATTTCACGAAAACTATTTAATTGGTTTTTATTATTTTGTGTGGTTTACCCCGTTGGATATCTTTCAGATTTAATGAGTATCTTTAAAACAGAGTTATACCACGGGGTGAAGTGTCTTAGTGTTTTTGTGGTAATTTTTCTTTTTTTACTTTTCGGAGTAGTCTCATTATTGTATCACCCCATTCAGAATAACGGTTTCCACCTTATTACTTCCATACGCATACGGCATAAATTCGTAAGTTGAAACAGGTTTCGTGATAAACACATTTGCTTTTTTCCTGACAGCAATGCTACCAAGTTCATCACTCACTCCCATCGCATAAGCGCTGTTCAGAGTTACCGCATTGATCGCTTCCTCCGGCAACAACCTGTACATGATGCATGCAAGCGACAATATGAATTGCATATTCCCCGATGGCGAAGAACCGGGATTGAAATCACTGGCCATAGCCAGCGGCAAACCTGCATCAAGCATCTTCCTGACAGGTGAAAGAGACATTCCCAAAAAGAATGCAGCACCCGGCAATACTGTCGGCATAGTTTCAGAATTCAGCAAAGCTTTAATTTCTTCATCACCCACATATTCGAGGTGATCCACAGAAAGGGCATTGTACTTCACCCCTGCCTGAATGCCTCCAGAATAGTCAAGTTCGTTGGCATGTATTTTTGGTTGCATTCCATATTTCATCCCCGCCATCAAAATCCTTTCAGTATCTTCAACAGTGAAGAACCCTTTGTCACAAAACACATCTATGTAATCAGCCAGCTCTTCATAAGCAACGGCCGGTATCATTTCATTAATGATCATATCAACATAGTCGCTTTGTCGTCCTTTGAATTCAGCAGGGACTGCATGTGCACCAAGAAATGTTGATCTGATGGTCAGTGGCGACAAACTTTTAAGACGCCTGATAACACGAAGCATTTTGATTTCATCAGCAATGTTAAGTCCATATCCGCTTTTAATTTCAACGGCACCGGTCCCGAAAGTTATTATTTCATTCAGCCTTTGCATGGCCTGTTCCACCAACTCATCTTCCGAAGCATTGTGAAGATTTTTTGCTGAATTTAAAATGCCTCCTCCCCTCTTTGCGATCTCTTCATAAGAGAGGCCTTTGATCTTGTCAATGTATTCAATTTCCCTGCTGCCCTGGTAAACAAGATGTGTATGTGAATCGCAAAAACAAGGAAAAACCATTTTCCCTGTGGCATCAATTTTCTTCACACCCCTGTATTCATTTTCCTGCAATTTCTTCATTGAACCGAAAGAAGAAATTTTATCACCTTCAATCAAAAGGAAAGCATCCTTTAATGTCGGAAGCGATTTCATTTCACTGCCGCAAACCTTGTTCTTTCCTGAAGTTTTCGAAGTTTCAACCTGAATGATCTCTTTGATATTTGTAATAAGTAACCGCATAATTTTGTTGATAAACATGTTGAAAAACTAGTGGCGAATTTACAAAAAACTTTGAAATATTCAGGGATTTGCATACATTTGCATTGTAATAAAACCTTTAAAATCTTATCTATGAAGAACAAAAGCATTGCATTATTGTGTTTCGTCGCATTTTTATTTTTCTTTAACTCAGTTTTCGCAAACAAAGTGGATAGTAAGAAAGCCGGTCAGGTGGCTTTGAACTTCTATGTTGAACATAGTCCAACAAACCTCTCTGCAAAGTCATTAAGTATAACAGATAACTATGTGGTTTCCGAAAGTTCTTACGTAATGTATTATGTAATTAACATCAACTCCACAGGATTTGTAATTGTATCAGGTGATGACAGGGTAACACCTGTATTAGGCTATTCATATGAAGGTGCTTATTCCGACCAGGACCAGTCTCCTGAATTCACTTATTGGGTTGGAATTTACAAAAAACAAATTCTTGATGCAATTACTACAGGTTACATTCCAACTGCTGATATCAACGCACAATGGACCCGTCTTGCAGTTGCCAATGATGAGTTTACTCCTGAAAAAGGTACTAAATCAGTCGCTCCGCTTACTCAATCAACCTGGGATCAGATCAGCTGCTACAACACTCTTTGTCCTGCTGACGCAACAGGCCCCGGAGGACACTGCGTGACCGGTTGCGTGGCTACTACCATGGGACAGATCATGTATTATTACCGTTATCCTACGACAGGACAGGGTTCGCACAGTTACAATGCAGGTACCTATGGCACATTGTCAGCAAATTTCGGAACTGCAACTTATGATTATAATGCAATGACCAATTCATGTGTAAGCGCAACTACTGATATTGCAAAATTGATCTATCATGCCGGTGTTTCTGTTGAAATGAACTACTCACCTACCGGATCAGGTGCTGACATGGGAACAGCAGCAAGTTCAATGGTTACATATTTCAAATACAGTTCAAATATTAAGTCAGCTTACAAGGGTTTTGGATACACCGATGCTCAATGGCAGAGTTTGATCACAACTGATCTTGATGCCAACAGACCAATCATGTATTCAGGAACCGACCCTGCCGAAGGTGGTCATGCATGGGTTTGCGATGGTTATCAAAGTTCAACTTATTTCCACTTCAACTGGGGATGGAGCGGAGCTGCCAACGGATATTATTATCTGACAGCATTGACACCATCAGGATACAATTTCACCTCGCAACAGAACATGGTTTACAATATTTACCCTGCAAGCGGATATCCATACTACTGCACAGGTACAAAAAATATAACAACACCGGTTGGTACCATTGATGATGGCAGCGGCCCTTCAAATTATCAGAACAATGACAATTGCGAGTGGCTTATTGCACCGGCAGGCGCAGAACATCTTGTTTTTGACTTTAACAATCTTAATACAGAATCCGGCAATGATGTTGTTACATTCTATGATGGACCTACAACTGCTTCACCGGTTTTAGGCGCTTATTCAGGCTCTACAGTTCCTACCACCATAACTTCGACAAGTCCTGAAGTTCTTATTAATTTCACGACCAATGGCAGCAGTGTGAACACAGGATGGTTTTTAAGCTACCGCACCATTTATCCGAGTTATTGTTCAGGAACCACTTCTCTGACCGCTGTTACTGATACTTTCAGCGATGGCAGCGGATCAAATTATTACAACAACAACGTAAATTGTAAATGGCAGATCGCTCCACCGAATGCTACTTCGGTAACACTCAACTTCCTTGACTTTAATACCGAAACTTCCAGTGATGTTGTGAGAGTGATTGACCCTGTTAGTTCAACTATCCTCGGAACATTTTCAGGCACGACACTTCCTTCACCTGTTACTTCACCAAGCGGACAGATGACAGTGATCTTTACTTCCAACGGATCATTAAACGACCCGGGATGGACAGCTTACTACACTTCCACTTTATCAGGAATTGAAGACTACACGAATGTTAAACAGTTTTCATATTATCCGAATCCGGCAAAGGACATGCTGCATATCTCATTCAATATTGCCAATAATAATGATGCAAAACTGGAGCTGATGACCATCACCGGACAGGTCATCTATTCAGAAAACCTGGCAGGAAACAGCGCATACAGCAAGGACATCAATTTGTCATCATTTGCTAAAGGCATTTATTACATTCGCCTTGTCTCTTCAGGCGACATCATCAACAAGAAAGTTGTGATTGAATAATTCCAATTCTGTAACTGAAGTTACAAAGAAATAAAAGACCCGGGGCGAATGCTCCGGGTCTTTTTATTTTGAGGATTTGGAATAATTAATTTACCATGGTTGGTGTATCAGGTATAGAGGTATATGGTATAAGGAAATTCAGTCGCTACCATAAACTGTTTAAACATTTCAAACTCTTCAAACCATTTAACCCTTTTTAAGAAACAGAATCTGTTTTCTTTGGTCCCGCAAATGCAACAGTAATTGTCCACTTTTCATTGTTCATAAACTTCTTAATTCTTTTTCGCCAACCATTCTTTATTTCATTTTTTAATTGTTATTTTTGTATGCTATGGCAGGAAATACTTTTGGACAAATATTCAGGCTGACAACCTTTGGTGAATCACATGGGATTGCAATCGGTGGTGTCATTGACGGTTGTCCGCCGGGCATCAAACTCGATGAAAAATTCATTGCATCAGAGATGGAACTCCGCAGTCCCGGAAAGAGAGATTATTCAAGTTCGCGTAAGGAAGATGATAAAGTGGAATTCCTCTCCGGAGTTTATAAGGGTAAAACAACAGGTGCACCCCTTGCTTTTATCATTAAGAACAGTGACCAGCATCCTTCAGACTATGATAGCCTGAAAGATATTTTACGTCCGTCACATGCTGATTACACCTACCACCTGAAGTATGGCATTTACGATCACCGTGGCGGAGGCAGGGCTTCAGCCCGAGAGACTGCTGTGAGAGTGGCAGCAGGAGCAGTTGCTAAACTTATTCTTGCAAAAAACAAAATAAGCATCCATGCCTTCACGTCTCAAATCGGAAACATTGCCTTGAAAAATGGTTTTAAAGTTGATATTCCTGCAATAAATAAAGACCTTTTACGTTGTCCTGACAAAGCAACTTCTTCAAAAATGCAAAAGCTTTTGGAAAGCATAAAAAAGGAAGGTGATTCAGTTGGCGGCATGGTCAGTTGTTTCATTCAGGATTGTCCTGCCGGATTGGGTGAGCCTGTTTTCGACAAGCTTCAAGCTGATCTTGCAAAAGCCATGATGAGCATACCTGCTGCCAAAGGTTTTGAATATGGTGCAGGTTTTGCTGCAGCCCAAATGAAAGGATCGGAACACAATGATACTTACAAAAGTGTCAGAGGCAAAATATTGTTATCATCAAATCATGCAGGCGGCATACAGGGTGGCATTGGTAACGGAGAGGATATTTATTTCAATGTAGCTTTCAAACCTGTTTCATCAATATCCAAAGAACAAAAGACAGTGAATTTAAAAGGCGCTGAAACCACTATTTCCATCAAAGGACGGCACGACGTTTGTGTTGTTCCCAGGGCAGTGGCTGTGGTTGAAGCCATGACAGCACTGGTGATCACTGACCATCTGTTACGTTTAAACACATTAAAATACTGAACAAAATTATGATCAAATTGTTTTCAATATCAGCAATAAAATTTCATTCCCTCATTCTCTTCTGCACATTCTTATTATTGAATTCATCCTTATCTGCACAGGACGAAAACGATTCGTGCAAGGTGGATAATAAAAAAGCTGTGAAATTGTTCAACCAGGGAGCGAGCGAATTCAAAGCAAGGCATTACACTCAGGCAAAGATTTATTTCAAAGAAGCTATTCAGGAGGCTCCTGATTATGCAGCTCCCTATTATGGGATGGGAAAGATATTCCTCAAAGAAAATGAAACACAGGATTACTCCCGGCCGGACAGCAAACTGCCATCAGTGAAAAAGTTTTACAGGAAAGTAATTGAATTGTGCCCTAATTATGATATTGATTGTTATTATGTGCTGGGACAGATCTTTCAGGGAGAGGAAAATTATGATTCTGCTTATTATTACATGAGCCAATACATCAAGGACCCTGACAAGATTAAGAATGATGCCAAGTATAATCATGCTGACAGCATTGTTAATTACTCAAAAACCATGAAAAACCTCAAATCAAAAACAGTTCCTTTTAAACCTATCGTACTTAAAAATATTTCCTCTGCACTGGATGAATACCTCCCTTTTATCTCTCCTGATAATGAAATGGCTTTTTTTGTCAGAAAAACACTCTCTCCAAGGTCAAAAGATGATATAACAAGCGATGCTCAGGTTACCTACATAGAGAAATTCATGTATAGTGAACGTGCTAACTCTGACGCAGATTTTGATTCAGGGAAAGAGATGCCTTTGCCATTTAATACAACACAAAACCAGGGAGCCGCTACCATCACTACCGATAACAAAACCCTGTATTTTGTTTATTGTGCCTACGGCAAGAAAAGCAGGTATTACAACTGCGACATATGCATGTCGGAAAGGAAAAGCGATGGGTCGTGGTCAGACATTGTGAACCTCGGACACAAGGTGAATGGCGATTCAACATGGGAGTCGCAACCTTCAATTTCCAGTGACGGAAAAACCCTGTATTTTATCAGCGACAGAAAAGGAGGCTATGGTGGTTACGATATTTACAAAACAACCAAGGATTCTACCGGACAATGGACGCTGGCGCAAAATATGGGGTCAACCATTAATTCAAAAGGCAACGAAAAGACGCCTTTCATACATCCCGACAACCAGACATTATATTTTTCATCCAACGGCTGGCCGGGACTTGGAGGATATGATATTTATTATTCAAGAAAAGGCACCAATGGTAAATTTGGAAAACCTTTAAATATTGGCTATCCGATAAACACCGAATATGATGATGTCGGCTTCACTGTGAGCACCGACGGGCATTACGGATATTTTGCATCAAACAAATACAAAGGTCCCGGCGGATGGGACGTCTATTACTTCGACTTGTATCCGGGTGCAAGACCTGACACTGTACTGTTGGTAAAAGGAAATGTCAAGGACATTACAAAAGATGTTCCTACATCGGCAAGGGTGGAATTGAAAAATGTAACCACGAAACAGATCACACAGATCCCTGTTGATTCATCATCGGGAAAATTTGTTTTTGTGACACTTTTCAAAAATGATTACACACTTACTGTGAAAAAAGATGACTATGCATACACTTCAAAATACATCTCGAAAAATGATACCGCTATTTCAAAAAAACCTACTGATGTAACAATTGATTTTGATGTGAAGCCCATTGCTGTTGGTGAATCATACAGGCTGAATGACATTTATTTTGCCTATGGTAGTTACGATCTTACTGAAAACAGCAAAATATTGATGGAAGGTTTTATTGACTTTTTGAATGATCACCCCACCATGAAAATCTCAATTAACGGATATACCGACAATATCAGCAGCGCAGAATTCAACCAGACATTGTCTGAAAATCGCGCCAAAGCAGTGTATGAATATCTTATTTCAAAAGGTGTAACCGCATCAAGACTTACTTACAAAGGATTCGGACTTAAAAATCCTTTTGCCTCCAATGATACGGAAGAAGGCAGAGCAAAAAACAGAAGAACGGAATTCGTTATCGTTGAAAAATAAATTCTGAAATTCCTGTCAGAAAAGGCTCATTCTAAAATGCGGAATGTTACGAAACACGATGGAAATGCAAGGGCTGCTGAGTTTATTTTTCTTTGCGGACTTTGCAACTTTGCGTAAAACGAACATTCAAACATTGTCGCTAATATTGAAAGGAAATAAAGATGCCTGCGAAGCACAAAGGAAATAACAGCCCCAAACCGCAAAAGCATTCAATTAACAAAGAGAAGGTCACTCTTCCTGAAAAAAGTTACACTATTTTTTTACCCGTCATTGGAATAATACTGTTCACTTTCCTGGTATATTTCAAATCATTAAAAAACGGTTATACCAATTATGATGACGATGTCCTGATCCTTAACAACAGCCTTATTCATTCTCTCAGTGCCGCCAATCTGAAGTCAATATTCACATCCTTCCTCAATGGTATGTATCATCCGCTGGTCACTCTCTCATGGGCAGTGGAATATTTTTTCTTCGGGATCAAAGCGCTGCATTATCACCTTTTCAATTTGCAATTGCACCTCCTGAATATCTGGCTTGTTTACCGCTTTGTAATGCTTCTGAGCAATAAAATTAAAATTGCCCTCATTGTAACTTTATTCTTTGCAGTGCATCCCCTATTATCAGAATCTGTGCTATGGTTGTCTGAAAGGAAAGATCTGCTCTGCACAGTTTTTATGCTTTCAGGATTGATCTGCTACCTGAAATATCTTAGGAGTGAACTAAAACTCCGCTATTTTATTTTTACACTGATTTTTTTCCTTCTCTCACTATTTTCAAAACCATCAGCCATTATTTTCCCTTTATTGTTACTGGTAATTGATTTTTACAAGGCGAGAAAAATTGACAAAAAAGTTATTCTTGAAAAACTTCCATTTTTCTTTTTCTCCATTTCATTTGGCATCATTGCTATTGCAGCAGCTTCATCCGTTGAAGGCATCAACACACTGTCAAATTACAATTTTTTCGACCGTATCATTTTCATTCCTTACACTGCTATTTTCTATATTTTCAAACTCATCGTCCCATTGAGTTTATCAGCAAAACATTTCTATCCGGTAAAAGACGGGAGTTTCCTGCCTCTCACATACTACTTCGCTACAGTTTTGTTTGTGGCTTTGATCATCTTTCTGATAAAGTTAAAAGCACATAGAAAAGAAATGTTCAGTGGAATGTTGTTTTACATTTTTTCGCTTGCTGTCGTATTGCCTTTTGTCCCCGTTGGCGACTCTATTGTTTCCGAAAGATATGCTTATCTGCCCTGCATCGGATTGTTCCTTATCCCTGCGTATCTTTACGATTATTACAATGACAAAATCATCGTTCGAACAATAAAACTCAGGTCGCTTCTGCATGTTATTTTTTTCTTGTTTCTGGTTGCATTTAGCATATCCACATGGGGACGCATTGCTGTGTGGCATGATTCTCTTTCCTTATGGACCGATGTCATCAGTAAGGAGGCGACTGCCACGCTAGCATGGACAGCAAGAGGAGATGCCAAAGCGGGTGCAGACAATGTTGAAGGAGCTATTGCAGATTACAGCACCGCAATCAACATGGACCCGGGCTCGTTTGTTGCTTTCAATAACAGAGGCTATGCATGGCTGAGAGAAAAAGAATACAAAAAAGCAGAGGCAGATTTTGACAGATCCATCAGCATCAATCCTTCATTTTCCAAAGCTTATTATAACCGCAGTTGTCTGTGGATTGAAAGTGGAGAATACCAGAAAGCAATTGCTGATTGCAACAAATCGTTAAAAATTATTCCTGATTTCGCTTATGCCTACTATAACCGCGGAAATGCAAACTACTCATTGAATAATTTTCAATTGGCAATAACAGACCTGGATCATGCCATTTCATTGAATGACCATACCGATGTATTCTATTATTACCGGGGGCTATCATTTTTTGGCTTAAAGAATTTCGCATCTGCCAAAAAAGATTTTGACAAGGTACTGTCATTATCACCTGACTACGAGAAGGCGCTTTATTACCGCTCGAAATGCAACAACGGCCTTAAAGATTACAATGCTGCTATTTCAGACCTTGACAAACTTATTGCTGAAAAACCCGGCAATGTGGAAAATATTTACCGCCGTGGTGACTGCAAACTTTCAGCAAAAAATTACAATGGAGCTGTTGATGATTTCACAAAAGCCATCAGCCTCGACAGCGCCTTTGCCCCTGCCTGGTATGGTCGTGCAATGGCAAATATTTCCGGAGGCTATCAGGATAATGTTTGCGACGATCTGAAAAAAGCAAAAAAACTGGGGCTCGGAATTGTGGATGATGAAATGTTGGGAAAATATTACAAATAAAAGTCAATAGTCATTGATGGTCATTAGTCAATAGTCATTAGTCAATAGTCAATAGTCATTGAGTCATGGTCATTAAAATCCGTGTTCTCCGCAACCATCCGCGTCCAATAAATCTTAAATCAGAAATCTCAAAACTCAAATTTTTTATGGTCAATAGTCATTGGTCAAGAGGTATTGATCAATTGTCATGAGTCAAGAATCATGCTTTATATAAACAGCAATGCAACCCCGGTAACACTGATCATGGCACCGATAGTCTCCTTCAATGTGACTTTTTGTCTCAGGAAGATTATAGCGGGAGGGATGATCAAAACCGGCACAATTGCCATAATGGTTGAAGCTACGCCTGTATTGGCATGCTGTACGGCAAACAACGAAAAGGAAACACCGAGAAAAGGTCCGAAGATAGCGCCTGCAAAGATCCTCTTCATTGCCGAAGTGTTTTTTACAGCTGTGCCCACATTGCGCCATTTTTTCCATACGGAAATGACGATCACAAATCCTATGATACCTGTGATGATCCTGATCTGGGTGGCTGCAAAAGCATTGTAACTACCCATTCCGATTTTGCTGAATACAAGTCCTACGGCCTGTCCCATCGCGCCAATAAATGCGAACGAGATCCCTTTCAGTGAATGTTTGATGGAAAACCTTCGTTCACCTTTGCCATTGCGGGTAACAATGACGATGGAAATGCCGCCTATGGTGAGCGCCATACCTGCAATGTTGAGCAGTGTCAGTGTCTCTCCCATCATCAGCCAACTCATCAATGCAGTAATAAGAGGAACGGTTGTCATGATCAGCATTGAGATGCGGGAGCCGATAATGGTGTAAGATTCAAAAAGAGAAAGGTCGCCTATCACAAACCCGATAAATCCCGAAATTGACAGCCATGTCCACATGGAAGCTGTTGCATCAAGAGGCAGTGCCGTATGTCGTGTGATCAAAGAGAAAATACTCAGATAACAAAAAGCCAGGAGCAATCGAAGAAGGTTTACGGCAACTGATCCAACTTTGTTACTGGCGGATTCAAATGCCAGGGCTGTTGCAGTCCAGCAACAGGCCGTTAACAAAGCCGCAAATTCTCCGATGTGTGATGCAAACATAAATGTCAATACTATTGCCGGTAAAAATACAAAAAGAGTTTAAAGTAGGTCTCTAGAGTTGAAAATAAAAGAGGATTTAAAGCTTCACAATTTCGTAGAATTATACAGAGGTTTCCGTTACAGAAAAAAAAGTCCCCTGCTTTCAGGCAGGGGACTAATATTAACACAGGTTCAGTAAAATTAAACTCTTTTTTCTTTAATTCTTGCCTTTTTACCTCTTAATCCGCGGATGTAGAAAATTCTTGCTCTGCGGACAACGCCTCTTTTATTGAGGTCAATCTTTTCAATAAATGGTGAACTGATAGGGAATATTCTTTCAACGCCAACGTTGCCTGAAATTTTCCTTACAGTAAATGTTTCGGTAGATCCATCGCCTGAACGTTGAATAACTACGCCCTGGTATTGCTGGATACGTTCTTTGCTACCTTCAATAATTTTATAATGAACAGTAATGGTATCGCCTGCCTTAAATGCCGGGAATTCTCTCTTCGGCATCAATTCTTTCTCTAATGCTTTAATAACTTCTGACTTCATGACTTCTTGATTTTAAATATTCCTCTAAAAAACGGAGTGCAAATGTAGAGATAAAATTTAATTATTTGCAAATTTTATTTTAAAAAGTTTCATTGGCATAGTGGGATAAAGGCTAAGATACGTGGGAATAAGGGGGTTTGGCTTGTGAAGAATAGTTACTAATTATTGTAAATCAGATTGGTTTTGTTTGTTTTCTGTTTTAGAATAAATGTTGAACCCACTCCAATAAGTCTATTTTTTTTTCAGATCAGGCTCAATGTTTAAAATCGAAACATCCTTCAGAGAACCTCTTTCTTCAGGCTTTCCTTCACTCATTTTTCCTTTACAGAATCTTATTTCTTGGTTTAACTGGGTATCGTGTGAAATAGTTCTAAATTTCCATTGAAGAAAAGAATAGCAGATCTAAAGTTTTCAAATTTACGATACCCTTTAGCAATGACCCGCAGTTATTGTATTTTGCCATTGAACCTCTCTGTTTTAGCATTTGTAATTTTACATGTCACATAATTTATGATCCCT
>CAISZK010000109.1 GCA_903889915.1 uncultured Bacteroidota bacterium | reverse complement strand
TTTGAAAATATTGATGTCTTGAGTAAATATATTGGGAAAGTTGTAAGGAAAATAATTAACCCTAAAATAGTAAAAAGTATTTGTTCCTTTAAATATTTATTATGTCGCTTTTAGACTATTGTATATTAGCTAATGGTATTATTAATGCCCTTTCTCTTTCTTCTTTTCTTTTTCTTTTATTTTAGGGTATTTGCGAACATCAACTGTTCTGTAATCTTCGTAGCGGTAAATATTCAGGAAGGAATTATCGTAACCATCCTTCTCCCCTGTTTTTACAAATTTGTAATCACTCTGTAAGTAATCTCCTCCAACATTGTCAATGCATTTATCAAAGTTCACTCCGAATTTTTTGAGTGCAGTAAAGAAGAACATCCCCACATCAAATCCCTGGAAAGCATATTTGTCAGGCTCCGTTTTATAGCTGTCGCGATATTCAAGGATAAACTTCTTGACATTTTCATCTGAATAATCAACGAAGGTTGAAGAGAAAATGTGCAGGTTGATATTCTGCATGTACTCCACTTCAATGTTGTCATAGTTCTTCCAGCTTGGAAGGCCAAAGACGATCATTTTATATTTGCCGTAAATGTTGTTGAAGTTGGTGATGTATTTTGTGACAAACATTTCACCACTGCTGAGTGTAACAACAATATTGGTATCGGCAGCGTTGAATCTTTTTGTGATGCCGCTAAATCCGGCCTGATTGTAAATCACCACATGACAAACACTGTCCTTTAATCCTGCCTTTTTTCGTTCTGCATTTAAAGCCGACTCAAAAACTGTTGCGTATGCTTTTTCAGTTTCTTTATTATTATGAACAACCACAACAGGTGATGTAGGATATCTGCCTGTGATGAATACTGCGAGTTGTTTTAACTGCATTTCAATTGAAGGAGCAGCGTTGTAAACAACGGGGTTGCATTTTAAAATTGAATCATTGGTTGAAACAGGATCCACAACTTTAATGTTGTGTTTTTTTGCAAACCTGATAACCGTTCGCAAACTGCCTTCATAAAATGGGCCGATGATGAGATTCATCTTCGAAAGCTCAGGTTTTTCAAGGATTTTTTGAGTAGCGGCACTGTCTTCATCTACATCATAAACATAAATTTTTGCTGTAAAACCAAGTTTCTTCATTGAATCGGCAGCCATTAACAGTCCTTCATAATATTGAATAAATGTAAGTGATGAGTAATCGCTTGCATCCTTTTCTTTAATATTGGGATCTTCCGGATTTACCTGTCCCATTTCGTCAAGTGAAAATGGTATCATGAGTGCGATGTTGTAGGAATCAAGCAAACGGGGTTTGTTGCAATCGTATATTGTTGAATCTACACTGCGCTTGAGTGAGTCAATATTGTTGATGTCGCCAATGTTTATTTTATGCGGGATCTTAATGATCTGACCGGGTTTCAATTTATCAGTCAGTCCAGGATTTGCTTTGTAAATATCATCTACAGTGACATTATTTTTCTTTGCAATAGTTGATAGGTTCTCCCCTTTTTCAACTTTGTAATCAGTCGTTTTTGAAGTTTGTTTGGTTTCAGTTTTCTTAATTGGAATTTTCAGTTTTTGACCAGGATTTATCTTTTTATCTACTCCCGGATTTGCTGCAATAATATCGTCAGTAGTTACATTATATGCTTTAGCGATCTTCCAGACAGATTCTTTTTTCTGCACCGTGTGAATGTAATATTCCTTACCGTCTATCTTTTCAATGACGGTGGATTTCACTATTTCCTGCGAGTGCGCAGCGACAATAAAAATCAGTGAAAAAATCAGAATTAAAATGCGCGATCTCATGTTTAAAAAAGTTTAAAGTTCAAAGTTTAAAGTTCAAGGTGCATGGTGCAAGATTCAAAGCTCCACTGCCACTGCTACTGCCACTGCCACTCTCAATTTCTATTTTCTATTAACTATCATCTATTTTCTATCCTTATCTACTCCCATTCAATTGTTGCCGGCGGCTTTGAGCTTATATCATACACCACGCGGTTAATGCCTTTGACTTTATTGATAATATCATTTGAAACAACTGACAGGAATTCATAAGGCAGATGCACCCAATCAGCGGTCATGCCATCAGTGGATGTTACAGCCCGCAATGCAAGCACAAATTCATAAGTGCGCTCATCGCCCATCACTCCAACAGATTTTATTGGCAACAAAATAGTAGCAGCCTGCCACACTTTATCATAAAGTCCCTGGTCATGCAATGCCTGAATATAGATATCGTCAGCCTCCTGCAAAATTTTTATTTTATCCTCGGTTATTTCTCCAAGTATCCTTATGCCTAAGCCCGGCCCCGGAAAAGGATGCCGTCCGATAAAGTCATCACCAATTCCAAGCGCTTTCCCTACCCTGCGCACTTCGTCTTTAAATAGAGTATTCAAAGGCTCCACAACTTTCAGCTTCATAAATTCAGGCAAGCCGCCAACATTGTGATGCGATTTGATTGTTGCCGAAGGGCCTTTTACAGAAATGGATTCAATAACATCAGGATAAATAGTTCCCTGTGCAAGCCATTTTACTTCTTTCACTAGATGCGCTTCCTGGTCGAATACCTCAATAAAGGTTTTCCCTATTGCTTTTCGCTTGCCTTCGGGATCGGAAACACCCGTAAGCGCTTTATAAAACTGCTGTTTTGCATCAACACCTTTCACATTCAAACCCATGTTGCGATAAGAAAACAACACTTTTTCAAATTCATTTTTTCGCAAAAGTCCGTTATCAACAAAAATGCAATAAAGGTTTGTCCCTATTGCTTTATGCAGTAGTACCGAGGCAACAGTTGAATCAACACCGCCTGATAAACCAAGTATCACCTTGTCATCGCCAAGTTTTTCTTTCAGATTTTTAATGGTAGTTTCTATGAAAGAATCGGGAGTCCATGACTGTGCACATTTGCAAATTTCAACTACAAAGTTTTTCAAAAGCACCATTCCTTCTGTTGAATGATACACTTCAGGATGAAACTGTATGCCGAAAGTTTCTTCGCTCAACATTTGAAAGCCTGCAACACGAACATCTTTTGTCGCAGCAATTATCTTTGCTCCCTGTGGTTCCAGTTCAATGGTATCTCCATGCGACATCCAAACCTGGCAACCTTTGCTCATGTTCTTCATGAGGACATTTGAAGTATCAATCTCTTCAAGATTTGCCCTGCCATATTCGCGTGTATTTGATGGTGAGACTTTGCCGCCAAAATTCTGTGCAAGAAATTGAGCGCCGTAGCACACTGCCAACAGAGGAACCTTGCCTTTTATTTGTGAAAGATCAGGAAAAGGAGAACCGCTATCCCTTACTGAATAAGGGCTTCCTGATAATATTACGCCTTTAATATTTTCGTTTATTACAGGGAAAGAATTGAAAGGATGAATTTCACAATAAACATTCAGTTCTCTAACCCTGCGTGCAATTAGCTGGGTATATTGCGAACCGAAATCGAGAATTAAAATGGTTTCTTGCATGAAGCAAAAGTAAGAATAATTTGGATTTATGATTCAATGTCGTTTAGTTAAGCAAAAATATTCAGTTTCTTTACCACATATAATCATAGAAACATAGGTTTCACATAGAAAATTAGCGTAATTCCGGCTATGTGAATTTCTATGTTACTATTGTGCCTATGTGGTTCCATTTGTATTAAAACCTTAACAAAACGATATTGATTTATGATTTAAGATTTTTGATTTGTTGCTGGCTCAACGTTCAAGGTTTCGCAGCGTTTTACAGTTTACATTCTTTTAATTTTACATTTTATATTACCTTCATTTTGAATTTGTGTTTTCGCACAAAGGCGCAAAGGCACAAAGGAATATTTCAATAGTTCGATCCTTCTTTATGCCATTGTTAATACCACTCTTGCAATCACACACTCAATTTTCTCTCAAAAAACAGCATAATTAAATTTTATTTTGTAACTTTGAACAATATTTTACTTTTGAAATTATGACTATAACAGTGAAACATCTCAACGAAACAGGATTTAAAGAGCCAATGGTTATTTTTCCACTTAAACAATATGAGAACCTAATGGAATACCTCGAAGATATTGAAGATCGCCTGTCAATTATGGAGAGAATAAACGAACCAACCATTTCACAGGAAGAAGTTGAAAAGAAATTCAATAAAAAATTTGGCACAAAATGAAGTATTCCATTTTCTACAAAAGATCTGCATCAAATGAATTGCTTCAATTACCGGCAAGCGATGCCCTTAAAATTAAAACAGCAATAAATAACCTTTCCGATTATCCACGTCCTCATGGATGTAAAAAACTAAAAGGTTCATTAAATGATTATAGGATTCGAATTGGTAACTATCGTGTTATTTACACAATAATGAATTCAATGCTTATTGTGACTATAATTAAAATTGCTCATCGAAAAGATGTTTACAGATAGTGCACTCAATGCTATAAATTTCTTTTCCCTTTCCCCAATACATGCTTTTAATCAATTCCCAAATTTCAAAAGTCTTCCTTTAAAACTTTCCTGCTACCTTCCATTGCTCCTACCACTATCACTTCCAATTTCCAACATCTAACTTCCAACATCTAACTTCTCTTTCAAAAAACCTCAACAATCTCACTCGTCTTTCCATTAAATTGAACAACATCGCCTTTCTGCTTTCCAATCACAGCCTGCGAAATAGGGACTTTGACAGAAACAGCATAATAAACTTCATTTTCAAAAATTATTTTTCCAAGACCTATGGAGATAAAGATTTTCTGCTCTTTTAAAATTACAACCGAACCAAAACCCGCTATGGTCATGGGTTTCTTTATATCAATCTTATCCAGCGCATACAGTTCGGCAAGGGATTTTTCCAGTTGCTGACTGAACATATCCTTTTTGCGCAAAAGCTGCATTCTGAATGAGTCGTACCTGTCTTTTGGCGGACCATAATCATTAGCGCCCTGTTGAGCTTCGGCTATCTCCTGACGAAGATTATCAACAACTTTTTGCTGTTGTTTTCTACATTCCTCAACAAGTTTTATTTTCAATTCAAGTTGATTCATAAATGGATATTTTAATCAAAGATATACATTTTACAACAAATCTGATTTTTAAGTAAAATATTTCTTAATGTCATTGGTCAATAGTCATTGGTCAATAGTCATTGGTCATTATAGTCATTGGTCATTATAGTCATTGGTCATTGGTCATTTGACTATTGACTATTGACTAATGACTATTGACCACTGACAAATTTTACCGTTAACTTAACCAAACCGACCGTTTACTTAATTGTTCATAAATTTTCATTTTTTCATATTATATTTGAAGCGGATTTGATCATGGTGGCGGAGATGGAACAAATTATTAGCAAAAGTTGCTCACATGAATATTTCAGACATTATTAAAGTTACTAATGTTACTGCAAAAGCAAAGAAAAATCTTCAGCGAATTACAGTACATAAGCCGCTTTGCTCTTTGCTGATGTTCTATCATGATGAAATTTTAAAATTAATTCCGGAAAATGGGATGCAGATAGACTCCGAAAAATTAAGTCAACTGATCTTTTCAACTTTCTCCAAACTTCCAATTCACCTTGCTACGATTAATGATCAGGCTATTTCAGATAATACTCTTGAGTTACTAGACAGTATTTGGTCATTGCACACAAAAGCTTTTGATATTTACGGAGAGGATTTTCAAAAAAAATCCATAAAGATCATGACTCAGTATTGTGCAAAACATCTGACAGAAAAAGGTGAATTAATATGTTTATTCCTTGATAAGATCAATGAAGGTCGTTCAACAAATAATGTTGCCGGGGTTATCAGTAAAGATTCAAACATACTTTTTCTGTGTTGGCATGGAGGCGATGTGGCGCTGATAAAGCTTGGAAGTCTATCAAAAAAAACCGGTTGGTTCGTACAGCATATAACCTGGAAGAATTTTTTCAATAATAAAAAAGGGACAGCCGTTATTTATTGCTCACCGAAAACATTGGTTTACATATCCCGTTTTATTCAGGCGATGAAGCATAACAATAAAATTTATGTCAACATCGGCAAGGCTTATCTGGAAGTTGCTGCAAAGATGATTTATTGCAATGGGAAACGAGTAACAGCAAAACGTTTGCATAGTGAGAACAGCCCATCATCATATTCTCCGGAAGAAAACCTTATTATTGATGCTGAAGTATCGGCATTTTATAAAGAAGTTTTTGGTTGCGAACCGAATAAAAAAGACCCAAATCCCATGACTCAAATTCCAAATTCCAAAACTCAAGTCTCAAATTCCAAGGGGGGGCGATAGTTAACTTATGGCTGTTGATTTTTGAATTGTTTTTTCATAAGTGTCCGGAGAAATTATTAAAATCGCTTTTAAAACCACATAAAATATGACGTTCCGAAGATATCGCCCCGACAGGGCTTCCTTTTCGTGACAGGTATTATTACAACAAAGATTTCACCCCGAAGCTTCGGGGTTTTCAATCCCGATTACAGCCCTAATCACGTAGTGATTTAATCTTTGTAATAATTAATTGAGAGCGGTATTAAAGTCACTTCGTGACGATATAAAAATTTAATCGGATATTAAAGTTGTTTTTTACTTATTTTTTCAAAAATAAACTTTTCTTAAAACTGTATTTCACCCTTATTCTTAAAGGCTTTCCGGATTTTTTTGAAATTCATTCAGGGATGTTTTCAGGGATGTTTTTGGGGAAGTATTCAGGGAACTTTTAAATTTCATAAATTGAAAATTTTAGACCTTTATATCACTTTAAAATTAATAATAAATTAAAAAACAATGAAAAAAGAAATTAGTTATTTGCTTGCACGGGGTGTAACACGCCGTCAGATCAGAAGGGGAACAGTCCCCGAAAAGTTAACACGCAGTAAAAAGACCAAAAGGGCAATTATTGCGTACAATATTATCATTATGATGGCGGTTGTGGACCAGCCAACAGTTGCACTCGATTTCTCGAAAGTGTGGCTGGAGAGGGTTTCGCAAAATTACCTGATGTATAATGGTATAAAAAACAATGAAAGTGGTTTCTTCACTCCCGTTCCTGCAGATCCAACATTAAGTGTGTGGAAAACTGCAATTGACGCATTCAAGGATTCGCAGGATGATGTTGATGCTGAAGTGAAGGATGCTGTTAAAACACGTGCCATAAAATGGCGGGCGGTGATGAAGCTGAATCGAAAAATGAGGGCGTATGTACAAGGCATTGTGGACGATAACCTTGAGTCAGCTGAACTCATTGCCTCAGACGCACACATGGTTTTGGTTGAACGTAAAGGGCGTGACAAAAATGTGTTTACTGCTACTTCCACAAAAACCGGTATAATTGATATGAAGGGAGTGGTGAAAAGTCAACGTCAGTGCACTGATTGGGCTATCTGCAGTGATCCCACCGATCCGGCCAATTGGAACCTGGTGAGAGTGCGCCCAACACTTGCTGCTGAAACTTCAATCAAAGACCTGATGTCAGGCAAAGAATACTATGTGAGAAGTGCAGTGATCACAAAAGATGGTCCCGAAGAGTGGAGCCCTGTGATCTGTGTGAGGGTAAAATAAAAAAAGCCTGAAAAACCAAAGTGGTTTGTAGTTCGCAGTTGCTCCGGATTTAAGGATTGCAACGGAACTCACAAACCACTTTTTTTTTATTATTTCAAAATAAATTTAGATTTCCACCAACCTTCCTTTCACACTAAAAACCAATCATTTTAAAATTCAATGTTGCAAATCTCCAGTGGAATATCTATTCCCTACAATGGAATGTTCATTCCCTACAGTGGAATGTTCATTCCCTACAGTGGAATGTTCATTCCCTACAATGGAATGTCAATTCCCTCCAGTGGAATGTTCATTCCCTACAATGGAATGTTCATTCCCTCCAGTGGAATGTTCATTCCCTACAATGGAATGTTCATTCCCTACAATGGAATGTTCATTCCCTCCAGTGGAATGTTCATTCCCTACAGTGGAATGTTCATTCCCTCCAGTGGAATGTTCATTCCCTCCAATGGAATGTTCATTCCCTACAGTGGAATGTACATTCCATTGTAGGAAGTAAACTATTTCAAATGAAATTTCTCTAAACAATATTCAATTTTATTGAATGACTGATGTTTGCAGACGTTAAAATAAGCAGCAAAAACCGGAGGGCAAAAAATATTTTCATGAAACTGTTGATGAATGGGGGGTTTTTGTCTTTGAGATTTTGGAGGGGATTTGAAGGGGGTGGGATAAAATTGGAGGGGAAGGATTTGGGAATTGAGAAATTTGTAATTTTACTGACTATTTCTATAAAAGAAATACAGAAACAACAATAGAAGATAAAGACTCCATTGATCGGGTAGACTTATTTGATGAAAATTAAATGATATTTCTCTAAAAAAAACGAGAATAGAATTTTTACAAGGCAATAACTAAAAATGGAAAAATGGAAACAATAACTCCACTGGTTCACGGTTGTTACTACCATATTTTTAATAAAGGCATCAATGGTATCAATTTATTTTACAACAAAGAGAACTATCTTTATTTTTTGGAAAAGTACGATAAGTATATTTATCCAATTGCAGAAACTTACGCATGGTGATTAATGTCCAATCATTTTCATCTGCCGGTTAAAATAAGAAACGAAGAAGATATTGGAGTTTATTTGCCATTAAAAGATTATGCTATTGATAACAAAACTCTGTCAGGTCGAAAAGACTCTGACAGGTTTTACGAAGAAACGCATAAGTTTCAAACAACCGGAAACCTGCCGGAGTTTGAAAAACCCGGCAGAGTTTTAGAAGATAAAAAATCAGGTAACAAAACTCTGTCAGGTCGAAAAGACTCTGACAGGTTTTACGAAGAAACTCACAAGTTTCAAACAACCGGAAACCTGCCGGAGTTTGCAAAACCCGGCAGAGTTTATGAAGATAAAAAATCAGGAGACAAAACTCTGTCAGGTCGAAAAGACTCTGACAGGTTTTACGAAGAAACGCACAAGTTTCAAACAACCGGAAACCTGCCGGAGTTTGAAAAACCCGGCAGAGTTTATGAGCCTAAAAAACCCATCCCTTCTCATCATTTTTCGCATTTATTCAATGCTTATACCAAAGCCATCAATCAACAAAATTCCAGGAAAGGACCATTGTTCTGCAAGCCATTCAAACGCATTCAGGTAAATGACATTGATTATTTCCGCAAGTTGATTCTGTATATTCACAACAACCCGGTAAAACATGGTTTTGTCACATCCTGTTCAGATTATCCATGGTCATCTTATGGCTCTGTGATTTCATTAAAGAGTACCAAAATTGAAAGAGGAAAAATCCTTGGATGGTTCAATGACAAAGCAAATTTCATCAATGCTCATGAACGAAAGTATATTGATCTAGAAGAAATTTTTATGCTGGAATGAAGCTCTCTGCTCAATTGCAATGCAGGCAAATTTAAAATCTAATTTCGAAAATTGCCGGAAATTGTATAGACAATGCAAGGTTTTAAGATTTCACGTCTCTCTTTAAAGTTTATTCTCTACTTTTACCACCTTTATTCATCCCCCATGACACGTATAGGACTTTTATCAGACACCCACAATTATCTTCATTCAAGTATTCCCGGCTTTTTCAGCGAATGTAATGAAATATGGCATGCCGGAGATATGGGGAATGCAGGCATTGCAGAAGAACTCTCAAAACTCAAACCTTTCAGAGGTGTGTATGGCAATATTGATGGGCAGGATGTGAGGAAAATTTATCCCAAAGAATTGCGTTTTATGTGCGAGGATGTTGATGTGTGGATCACTCACATTGGTGGTTACCCGGGAAGATATGACAAGGAAATAAAAAACCGAATCATGGCAAGGCCTCCAAAGCTTTTCATTTGCGGACATTCGCACATTCTAAAAGTCATCAACGATAAAAAACTCCACCTGCTTCACATCAATCCGGGAGCCGCAGGCAAATACGGAATGCATGTTGTGCTTACTGCTGTAAGATTTACCATTGATAAAGAGAAAATAAAAGATCTGGAAATTCTGGAATTAAAGCGTTAGTGACTGAAACAGCAATTCAGTTCAATCATATTTTTTACATTACCAAAGTAATTCGAAAGGTTATTTGCTTATCAATGTACACCAGTATTTTTTAAGAAAAAATCTCACCGATAGTCGTTCGGGTAAATAAAATTATACTAAATTAGACGACTTTTTTAATCGTTCATTTATGAAAAAAAATTTCCTCTTTTTAATTGTAATTGTTGTTGCAACAATTAATTTTTCACAAGCACAATTTCTCACTGGCAGCAACGCAAGCGCCATATTAAAAAACGCTGAAACGATAGCGCTGATCAATGATGATTATCTGCCATCGTATATCAAATTTAAGGCAGGCGAAGAGATTGATGTTGCAACAGTGGCCACATGGTTACGCGATAACTTTAACCTGTCACCTGCATTTGGATTAAAATTTATCAGGTCAGAAAAAGACCAGATTGGTTACACGCATTATCGTTATCAGCAAACAATAAATGGTTATCCGGTACAAGGCGGCGATTATATTGCCCATGTATTAAACGGGCAGGTCGTTTCTTTAAATGGCAAGATGAAAAAATTTATTGAACCAGGCACAAGTATTACTTTGAATGAAAATGATGCACTGCAAAAAGCCTTGACTTTCGTTAATGCAACTGTCTATAAATGGCAGATACCGGGAGAAGAAAAATTGATCAAATATATTACCGGCGATTCACTCGCAACCTTTTATCCTAAAGGAGAACTTGTCATCGTTTCTAAAAAAGGGAATTCTTCAACTGATGAATATCACCTGGCTTATAAGTTTGATATTTTCGCACAATCTCCTTTAAGCCGTCAATATATTTTTGTTGATGCTGCAACCGGCGAAATCATAAAAACCCTCAATGAGATACACACCTCTGATGTTACTGCAACAGCAGCTACGAAATACAGCGGAACAAGAACCATTACCACAGATTATACAGGAACTACTTACCGTTTGCGTGAAGCTGACAGAGGACTTGGAATTGAAACTTACGACATGAATGTAGGCACCAACTATGGTTCGGCAGTTGATTTCACCAATGCATCCACAACATGGACAGGAACGAATACCTACAAGGATGAAGTAGCACGTGATGCTCATTGGGGCGCTGAAATGACTTATGATTTTTATCTCACAACTTTTGGACGCAGCAGTGTTGACAATGCCGGATTAAAGTTGTTGAGCTATGTTCATTCAAATCTTGTGGGCATGGGTTATACTGACAATGTAAATGCATTCTGGGATGGCACACGCATGACCTATGGTGACGGGGATGCCACCTATTCACCACTGACAACCCTGGATATTTGCGGACACGAAATTACTCACGGAGTAACTTCCTACACTGCCAACCTTGATTACCAGGATGAGTCAGGTGCAATGAACGAAGGTTTCAGTGATATCTTTGGAACATGCATTGAATGGTATGCAAAACCTCCTCTTGCAACCGGCAACTGGACAATTGGCGAAGAAATAGGTTCAGCATTCCGCAGCATGTCAAGTCCCAATACTTATCAGCAACCGGATACTTACAATGGTACAAATTGGTATTCCGGTACACAAGATAATGGTGGTGTACACACAAATTCAGGCGTGCTGAATTATTGGTTTTATCTTCTTTGCCAGGGAGGTTCGGGCACCAATGATATAGGCAATGCTTTCAATGTTACCGGTATCACCATGACAAAAGCTGAACAGATCGCTTACAGAACACTCACTTATTATCTGACCTCAACTTCAGTTTATGCTGACGCAAGAACATACTCACTGCAAGCTTGCCAGGATCTGTATGGAGGATGTGGACCTGAAATGCAAGCCACAACCAATGCATGGTATGCTGTTGGCATTGGCGCTTCATGGGTATCGGCTGCTGTCACTGCAAACTTCACTGCAAACACACAAGCATTTTGCACAGTTCCTGCAACAGTTCAGTTTACCAATACAAGTTCAAATGCAACTACCTATTTGTGGAATTTCGGAGATGGTTCAACCAGTACCACTGCAAGTCCTTCACATGTTTATTCAAATGCGGGAACTTTCAATGTTAAACTTGTTGCTTATGGTGGTTCGTGCGGAAATGACTCTCTGCTCCAAAACTCTTACATAACCATTAATCTTCCAACTTCACCAACTACAACAGGAGCTACAAGATGCAACACAGGATCTGTCACCTTGGGTGCAAGTGCAAGCTCAGGTTCTCTGCAATGGTATAATTCATCATCAGGAGGAAGCATTATCAACACAGGAACTTCTTACACCACACCAAGTCTTACGACAACCACTACATATTATGTGCAGGACAGTATCCCAGGCGCCAGTCATACATGTGCTAAACCTGATAACACAGGAGGAGGCGGATACACATCAACAGGCAACCATTATTTAATCTTTGATTGTTATACTCCCGTTACACTCGTTTCGGTTAAAATTTATGGAAACACAACAGCACCGGGCAATAAAACAATCGCACTTTTAAACAGCGCCGGAACAACATTACAATCAGCAACAGTCAATGTTATTGCAGGATTAAACACCTACACTTTGAATTTTAGTTTGCCGGCAGCGACAGGACTCAGACTGCAATGTGAAGGAACAAATGTTTACAGGAATAATGCAAGTGTAGCCTATCCTTACACAACAACGGGGTTCATTTCAGTTACAAGTTCAGATGCAGGTACTGGTTACTATTATTATTTTTATGGTTGGGTGATTCAGGAAAGTGGTTGTAAAAGTGCAAGAGTTCCCGTGGTTGCAACAATCAGTTCTCCTGCCACTGCAAGTTTAAGTATTGCAGCAAATCCTACAGGAACTATCTGCGGAGGAAGCAGCGTTACTTTCACAGCTACACCAACCAATGGTGGAACAACACCTTCATACCAATGGATGAAAAACGGTTCAATTATCACAGGAGCCACCAACTCTACATATACATCAACAACGCTGGCAAACAATGATGCCATTACCTGCGTAATGACAACCAATGATAATTGCATAACAGGTTCTCCTGCTACTTCAAATTCAATTACAATGGCAGTTACTACTCCTTTGACAGTTTCAGTTGGAATAACCGCAAATCCCACTGGAGCGATATGTTCAGGAAGCAGTGTTACATTTACTGCAACACCTGTCAATGGTGGAACTACACCAATTTATCAATGGCAGAAAAACGGTTCAAATATTACCGGGGCCAATAATTCCACTTATACTTCAGTCACCTTGATAAATAATGATGCCATCACGTGTATAGTTACAAACAATACAGGTTGTGTAACCGGTTCTCCGGCTACTTCAAACTCTATTACAATGGCTGTGAATTCGCCATTGGCCGCCAATGTTACCATTTCAGCCAATCCTGCCGGATCAATTTGTTCCGGAACCAGTGTAACATTTACTGCTACACCTGCCAATGGAGGAACTTTGCCACAATATCAATGGAAGAAAAACGGAGTGAATGTTGGTACTAACAGCGCTACTTATACTTCTTCGACCCTTGCGAACAACGATGCAATAACATGTGTGATGACAAGCAATGCAAGCTGTATATCAGGCTCACCTGCCACATCAAATTCCATTGTAATGGCAGTGAGTTCATCATTGGTTGCCAACATAAGTATCGCCGGAAATCCTGCTACAGCTACATGTCAGGGCACAAATATTACCTTTACTGCAACACCGGTAAATGGAGGAACAAGTCCTGTTTATCAATGGCAGGTGAATGGAAACAATGCAGGAACAAACAGCAGTACTTTCTCTTCTTCTGCATTGAACAACGGAGATATTGTAACCTGCAACATGACATCTTCCGCCTCATGCGTAACAGGTGGTCCTGTATCATCAAACTCATGGACAGTGAATATTGCTTCAAGCCTTCCTGCAAGCGATAGCATTTCGGTAGTACCGGGAACAAATATTTGCTCAGGCACATCAGTTACCTTTACTGCAACCCCTGCCAATGGCGGCGTTACTCCTTCTTTCCAGTGGAAAGTTAATGGAATAAATGTGGGTACCAATAGTTCTACATATTCAACATCAACACTGGCTAACAATGATGTTGTGACATGCGTAATGACTTCATCCGAATCATGCGCCATCAACAATCCATCCACTTCCAATCCTTTAACAATGCACATCAACACAGGAATTGTGACAGGTGTGAGTATTTCTTCCAGCACTATTGATTCAATCTGCCCTGGCGCCTCAGTTACATTTACAGCCACCCCATCAAATGGAGGTACATCACCCATCTATCAGTGGCAGGTCAATGGCAGCAATGTTGGCACAAGCAGTTCAACATTCACATCGTCTTCGTTGGTTGATGGCGACATTGTTTCTTGCGTGGTGATATCATCACTTTCATGCGTAACAGGAAATCCCGCCACATCAAACCTGATAACTGTTGCAGTTTTCCCAACGATCACACCGGTGATCTCATTATTAAACGGAGACTCTTTGGTTTCTTCACTGACAGACGGTAATCAATGGTATCAATATTATTCAACAGGAAGCGTTCCTGTTCCGGGTGCAACAGGTCAGAGTTATGTTGCTACTGCCGATGGTGAATATTTTGCAATCGTTACTGATGCCAATGGATGTAGTTCCGACACTTCCAATATCATCAATGTAATCATTAACGACATCACCAACTAT
>CAISZK010000108.1 GCA_903889915.1 uncultured Bacteroidota bacterium | reverse complement strand
TTTTTCCTATCATCGTTTTGCAAGGTTTTCCTCAAAATTAAGTTTTTCCTTGCAAACTAAAAAACATTTTTATGAAAAGTTATTAACAATACAATGTTGAATAACAACCCATTAAAACGTTTTTAAGCATTGACTAATTATTATTTCGACAATATAGCTGAAAAACAAAACATTTTTTCTTTTCCCAAAACCTGAAATCAGGGCTAAGAATTTGAAATTTGGAATTTGGATCTTGGATCTTGGATATTGGGACTTGTAGCTTGGGACTTTTAACCTTCTGATTCCTCTTCATGCTCCATTATATCTTCATCTTTACTGTTCATCCCGAGATAATCTAAAATAAATTCGGCTTTAGGTTTGCGAAAGAATTCAGATTCTTTTTCGAGAATATCGCGGTCCAGTTTAAAAAGACTTTCGCAACCGGCTTTGATGAAAATATTCTTTACCCTTTCGTTTGATTCAATATCCGATTCAAGAAAGGTGCTGAGCTTATTAATTTCAAGATATTTTGTGTCTTCAATGGCAAGCCCTGTAAGTTCAAGCAATCTGTCGCCTTCCGGCGTTCCTGAGTTTGTAAGAAATAAGAAGGTGCGGATAACAAGGTCCGATTCTATTATGTCAGCCAGCAAATAACCAACCTTCTGATCAAAGACAATCATACTAAAGAGAAGATTTCCGTTTTTATCCCTGTTTACCTGTGTAAAATGTTTTAATGAAACATAAAGGTGAAAATGAAGACTCCCTTCCGGTATTCCATCGAGTCGTTCACTGAGCCGCTGCAATGCGTGCGATTGTATGTAAACGGCAAGCTGCAGTTTATTGAAAGAGGTTTTCAAATTAAGTTGTTCGGCAGTAAGATTAACATATCCAAAATGATATTCAGGGTATGTTTCGCTCCAACCCACGCGCATTGCCTGACGGGAATAACCATTAATAGTAAAATATTTCTTTTCGGGAACAATAGAATGAACAGTCAAAAACCTAAAATTTCCTGATCTGTTTTTATAAAAAGTGAGCAATTCAAAGGATGTCCAATACATTTTATGAGAAATATCACTTTCATAAGTGCTCACCATTTTTATTATAGCTGCAATAGCATTTATTGCTGTATGATCTTTTAAAAAAAAATCATTATAATCTTTCAATGCCTCTTTGATTGTATTAACTATCCTGATGTCATAATCATCTTTTTCGAAAGCCAGTAAGATCAATATTACCGAACTAAAAGTTGACAGGTAATCATTCAGATTAATGTTAATACTCTTTTCTTTATTCACAGGCACCATTTGCCATTTGAGAATTTCAGAGATAATGATTTTAAAGTTATTCATCACCGAGGCAGGAATATCGCAATCCGGCGATGCTACCACACGCACAGTTTGAACTCTTCGTTCATATAAATGATCTAGTAGTTTTCGCGGAATAAGCTTGAAAATATGATGCACATTAAGGGTTTTGCACATGTTTTCTAACTTTCGAAAGAATTCATTTTTATGCTGTGCAATTGAAATTTTTTGCGATTGCTGCTGACCGTGTTTTTGCTTTCGTTTCTTCATGAACCTTGAACCTTGAACTTTAAACCTGTTTAATCCTCCACTTCCTCTTCAACCTCCCCGCATTCTTCCTCTTTTTCACTTAGCCCAAGATATTTCAGGATCAATTCGGCTGTGGGTTTAGGTTTGAAGGTTTTCAGGTCGTGAAGCATTATTTTGTTAAGTTTGAAAAGACTTTCGCAACCGGCATTGATAAAAATTTCTTTAACTTTTTCGTTTGAATCAATGTCTGAATCAAAAAAAGTGCTGAGTTTATTAATTTCAAGATATTTTGTGTCCTCAATGGCAAGCCCTGTAAGTTTGAATAATTTTTCGCCTTCAGGCGTACCAGCGTTTGTGATAAATAAAAAAGTGCGTATCACCAGGTCGGTATCAACAATGTCGGCAAGCAAATAACCAACCTTATGTCCCAAAATGCACATGTCAAGAAGAAAGCCGCCATGTTTATCTCTCTGCATATTGAATTCTAATTTTATTGAGTCATAAAGAAAGGAATGCAGATGCCCTTCAGGAATACCGTCGAGCCTTTCAACCATGCGCTGCAATGCGTGCGACTGTATGTAAACAGAGAATTTTATATTTTTGAAAGAGGAGTCAAGCTGAAGTTGCTCGGCAGTTAAACTTAATGCATCATATCGCACAATCGTTTCAAACTCGCCCCAACCTACGCGGATTACCGGTCTGCTCTGATTGAACAGAGTGATGTGTTTCTTTTCCGGATTATGACTGTGAATATACAAATACCTGAAATTTCCATTCCTGCCTTTTATATTCCCCACTGTTTCGAATGAACACCAGTACATGGTGGCGCATAGATTGCTTTCAATGCAGGATTGCACATGCATCATAGCCATGAATTGAAAAGATGCCTCCGGATGATTAGTCAGAATATCTGAATAAGATTGTAGTCTTTCGGAAATTATTTTTGCATTTGGGAAGTCAAGCTGGTTGTCATCAATTATGCGTTTTGCAAGCGCTACAGATGCAAAGATTGTATAAAAAACTCCTAGCGTCATCGTTATTTGACTATCCTCATCAATCGTAACCGATCTTTGCGTTAATATCTGGTGAATAATAGTTTTGGTGTTTTCTATAAGTCTGGGAGGAATATCAGCGCCTGGCGCTGCTTCAATGCGCACCGGATGCACTCGCATATCGTAAATTATCTCAAGAAAATTTCGGGGAATGAGAAGGAAAACATCATGAACATTCAAGGTCTTGAACATATTCTCCAACCTTCGGAAAAACTCATTCTTGTGCTGCGCAAATGAGATTTTTTGCGACTGCTGCTGATTGTGTTTTTGTTTACGCTTCTTCATAAACCTAAAACTTTAAATCCTGAACCTTGAATTTTGAACTTTAAACCACTTTCCCCTGTCCGGATGCGGAATATTCTTATAATTCCCCGGCAGTTCCTGCAACAAATATTGAGATCCGCGATAGACCACCTTGTGATTTTCTTCGCTACCGAACTCTAAAGGCGGACGGTCTTTCATGCAAACATCGAGCACACTTCTGTCAATATTAAAATATTCTTCTTCGCTGTTGACGCCTTTTTTTGCCCAGTCCTCTTTGATAGAAATCCAAACCACCTTATCAAAATAATCCCTGATACGCGGCAGGCTGATCATTCTGTCATAATCAAGCGAAAAATATGAAGCAAGAAAACGATATGCATTTTCAACGCCTTGTCTTTTGTCTTCCGAAGGACTTATGATATACGCATTGATGGCGCCAATGAGAGTCCAGTAAACTGCATAAACAAGCCCGTTCTCCCAGTAAGTGTCGAAATAGCTGACATCGGCTCTCACGTTGCTGAGATATTCCATCTCCGTGGGTGATTTGCAGCTTTCGAGGTCTTTCAGATAATAATCGTGATAAGCCAGCATCTGTGGTTGCGAAGTATTTTCAGCACCTGCTCTCAATCCTGATTTTTCTTTTTCTATTGCAGGAACAAGCGACATCCTGAAAAGCAGGTTTTCTCCGGCCATGATGCGCATAAACTGAAGACCATTCTCCGCGGTTTTTTCAATCTCAAAAACTCTCTCATACACTTTTTTTGTCTCAGGCGATTTATCAATATCCGTGATAGCATCGTAAGCTATATGATAAGGTTGTGCAATTTGTGCTGAAGTAGGAATGGCAATCTTTGCAGGATTCACTGGCTTTTCCTTTGCCAGATCCATCAAAGCTGTGCTCATCCCCTGAAATTTGTCCATGCCTTTTGCATAAAAATCATTCAGATCAGCAGCGGCTTCAGCAATGGAAGTAAGTTCAGCAAACATGCTTTCGGCCTTTTTGAAAACTTCATTGTCAGCGCCAAGTTTTTCCTTGTATGACTGCATGGCAAAGCCATATCCATCAAGCATTGATTTTATTGTACTATCCATCATGACACCACCTCCTTTACAGCATTGAGCAATTTAATTATTCTTTCATCTTCAAAGATGATGACATACCTGTAAGGCGGATAACTGAGAATTTTCCCCACACTTATTTCGGGGTCGGTGGACTTCAGTTTCGCCCATGTTTCCTTCACATCCGTTAATGTTTTTTCTTTTTTAGAACCGGGAGCGGTGATATAGGAAATGATGTGCATGAAAAGATTGCTCAGTTCATGAATGTTGTTGCGGGCGGCTAGTTCAATGGGATTGGTTTTACTATCAATCTCACTCAGTCTGGTATTCATGTCGAATGCATCCGTTGATTGCATGACCGTTTCCAGCTTCATCCTGAACACTTCTTCTCTTTTCTTATCATTATAGAATTGTTGCGTTTTGATGAAATTGCTGTACCTGTCTATCTGTTCAGCTTTCGACAACTGAAAATAAGCCTGCGTTTGCTCCATCCATGCAGAAAATTCATCAAAGGATGCTGATGAATTAAACTTGTCCAATATCTTTTCATATTCTGCAATCTGATGCAAATTCAGGTCAGGCCTTGTTTGACATTCCTTTAGTCTCGATTCATAATAAAGTTTTTGCTCTTGCGCTATATCCATGATTGAAAAATTTAGTCATTAATTGTCATTAGTCATTGGTCATTAGTCATTGTCATTAATTATCACAAATGATAACATCACATTTCTATTTTCTATCTTCTATCATCAATTTTCTATCATCTTTTACTCCGCCGATACCTGCCTCTCGAATCCTTCCTCAAGCGAAACGTAGGTTTCGGTGAAAGTAACTTCGGGAATACTTTGAATTTTTTCGATGATCAGTTGTTTCAGTTGCTCGTTGTCCTTCGTATAAACCTTTACCAGCAAAGAATATTTTCCTGAAATGTGATGACATTCCACGATCTCGGGTATCTTCATCAGCTTGGCAAAAGCTTCGTCGTGCGATGTTCTTGTAATAAGATTTAGTTGAATGCCAATAAAGGCGCAGGTATGATACCCCAGCGCTTTTGGAGAAAGATTGAATTGCGATCCCCTGATGATTTTTGCGTCCACCAATTGCTGCACCCGCTGATGAATGGCAGCGCCGCTCACCTTGCAAACACGCCCGATTTCAACAAAAGGAACCCTTGCATTTTTTATCAGCATTGAAAGTATTCTCCTGTCAAGCTGATCAATTTTGAAATTTGTTGCCATCTTTAAAATAGTTCAACGTTCAAGGTTTAAAGTTTAAGGTTAGGTTCAAAGTTGCGCTAACATTGAACTTTAAACATTGAACAGGTTTTTAACTTTCTTCCTTAAAGAACACCTTGTAATAACTCATCCCCGTATCCTTATCATAACCACGCTCGATAAGCTCGCGGTCACCATGAATATAAATGTGGAAGTTCTTGTCAAGTTTGATCACGCTTTTAAATATCCTTTGCTGTTTCTTCACGGCTGGCGACGAAATATCAAACTCATCAGAAATGCTGATCTCTCTTTCGTCCTCAAATTGCTCCTTGAAGTTTCTGAAAGCCTTTATGGCTTCGGGTTTCCTGATCACTTCCTCTTCAAAATCCTTCAGGTTAAAAGTGTCGTTCTCCTTGAAAAAACTCAAAGATTTATTAAGAAGTTCAGCCTGGTCGGCCATGGTGGCATTATCCAATTCTTCGGGCATTTGTTCCGTAACGAAATGTTTGCACATGCTAAGCAGGTTCTGCGTCTGATGATAATTATCGTTGCGTTCGCGCAGGTGCAGAAAGTGGTCTTTCCAGTATTGCGCATCATAACCTTTGCTCACCGTGTCAACAATTGAAACAAGAAAACCCTGCTCGCGCTCCAGGTTAAATATCATGCAGCCTTTATCAAGCTTGTTGATGTTCACGCCATCTTCATACTTTATTTCAATGTTGTCTTTGGTGGGATGCACTTTTAAAAATGTTTCTTTTGTTTCAGATTTGAACAAACCGACGGCATCAACCAGCTCCCCGTCAATGGTGCAATCAGTGAAATAAACAGTGTAGAATTCACCAACCTTAACTTTGGGATGCGTGGATTGTTCGTAAAGGAATTTTGCGAGCGAAACACTTTGTGTGAAAAGTTCAGCTTTGTTATCAAATATCTCCGAAACATAGCTGTAAACCTCGTTCAGCTTCAATTCACTTTCGTGAAAAAGATTGTAAAACTCTCCCGATTTGAAAGGAGTCGTAAGATATTTGAGCAATACTTCTTTCAGCGCATTATTCTCAAATTGATATTCCTGTTTCGAAAGTTTGATGCCGCCATCGTTGCTTTTGTTGCCAACATTATGAACAACAAGCTTGCTTATTTCAGCTTCGGAAAAATTTATCATGGTAAAAGTAAAATGAAATAATAAACAAAAGTAAGGAAGATAATTGAACTGAAAAATAATAGTTGATCAGCAATTGATGTCCGGATAACCGGATGCCGCATTTGAATTGCTGAGTACATTTAATCAAATATGATCAAAACAAAATACCGACAGAATAGAATGCACCTATCAGGTTTCGCACAAAATAATAAATGGTGATGTCGCTGTTATGATTATTGAATGAAGTCAGGGGAATAGGAGGGGAGCATATTTTACACCCTGCGCTGCAAATAATCCTGTTGAAAAATATTGCCTGTCTTCCTAATTTTAATCCCGGCTGAAGCATCGTCATTGAGGATTTGATTTTACTGAAAACAACGTTTTCACTGTAATTGGTATGCGTGTTATTTATCATCAGATAGGCCAGATCAAATTCGTAAAAGCGCCCTATTGGCGCAATGCTTTTATATTTCTTGTTTTTGTACTTCCTGAGGCCGATTTCAATTGAGGTAAGATTACTCGATTCTTTGTAATTGTTTTCTGCATCCTCAACTCTGTCATTCCATGAATACAAACCTGAACAGAGGATCTGTATCTTTTTTGATAAAACTTTGTTCACGGAAAAATCAAACTGCCGCAGGGCACTCGCGCTTTTATTGATCTCAATTCCTATTAAAGGGAAGTTCATCCCAACGCTCAGGTAAGTGGTTTTCCCAAAATAACCCTTAGGTTGTGCAAACATTATTACGCTCCAAAAAATGAATGCTACTGTTATGATTTTTTTCATTTTGATACTTTATCAGGGTATTTAAAAGATTTCAAAACATCGAATTGTTGCATGGAAACAAATGAATCCACATCTTTTGTCTTCGGAATATGATTTACATTCCGCCACAATATCTTGCCGGTATGTGTGTCGTACAAAACACTGAGTTGGAAAAAATCATATCTCGGCGAAAACACAGTGTATCCCAACTGTGGAATAAAAACCTGCGAAGCTGCAACAAGGAAATAATAGATCGCAGAGTTGTATTGATTGCTCCTCTTGGTGAAAAAACATCCGGTCAATAAAACATAGCGGGAGTTGTATTTATCTTCAATACCTTTGATTTCTTTATACTCTGTAGGGATGAAATCATAATCTGCGCTCATTCCTCTCTCATTGACCCATTGATTAAGGATTGACATATCGTTGAACTTATCGCCATCCTGTTTTGTAAAATTTTTGACATCCAGCAGGGTGATATTCATCTTTAGTTTTTCCCTGCTTTTGATTATTGATTTGATAAGATTGTCTTTGGCAACTTCACTTCCGATATAATCAGTTGTTACGGACGACCCGCTGTTTCTGAAATCAAATTTGTAATAAAAGGGATTTACGACCAGTATTGAATCTGCCGGAGGCAAACTATATTCCTTGTTGTAAAAAAAAGTATCATCATCCCCTGAAGATTTTTTGTCATTATGAGATGCTGATGTTTTGAAATATTCCGAATTTTTCAACGCTAGTTGATAATAGCGAACAAAGGCTGTATCGCCGGAAAGATAGCTTAGTGCCGAATCTGCAAAGTCTTTACGCGCTCCTTTTGCACTAAAGATATTATTGTGATCGTCTAATTCCAGGTTGTGAAACCGGATCAATTCGGTAAGTGAATACTTTATCAGAAGGGGTATTTCAGCGTTTTGGGGATATTTATCTTTTAATTTCCATGCATAGATAAATGACAGCACATTTTTTTCCTTTTTGCTCAGGTTTCTCATCAGAGAATAGAGCTGATAAGCATTTCCAGTTACTTTTGAAAAGTCGGCATCGTGTTTTTCAAAATCATGGTTGTAAGTGACCGCATTATTGTAAAGGCATTTGCTCATTAAAACCTGGGTTTCCTCATTGTCATTTCCATTTCTGATTAATAAATACAAATGATAGATGGCGGGGAGGTATTCATGCTGCACCATGTAGAGTTTGCTTTCTTCATTTTGTGCCAGGCATTTTATTCTGTTAAAGAGAATTTCCGATACGAGAAAAGATTTTCCGGGGTCTGCTTTGGTAGTGTCGCAAAGATCAAAAATGGCTTTCCTTCTTTTTTCAACACTTGGGTGGGTCGAATATTTATCATCAGTGGAATCAGTGCTGAAAATTATTGGCGGGATATGATCCACTGTCAATTTAGCGGGAAATTTGAAATACGGTGTTTCGAAAAATGAAACTGGAAAAGGCAGATCCTCATAAGGGTGATCAGCATTTCTCAACACATCAAAAACTCCTGAAAGATCTTTGATACTATAGCCGGCAGCCTTGTAAAGTAACAAACCTTTCTGGTCAGCCTCTGATTCCAATGACCTGGAGTATCCGTGTTTTTTCAAATAGAGTTCATCCTCTGAAATTTTATCGTATTTGAATAAATCCTGCTCAATTTTAAAATTTTCTTGAATTTGTGACAAGGCATGTTTGCGAACATAATGTTCAATTTCATGGCTAAGAATAAAAGCAAGTTCGGCTTCGTTATGAAGCCTGGTAAAGAGTCCCAGGTTTACACATATTACTCCCTGATCTGTTGCAAATGCGTTCACTTCGGGCGCCCTGAAAATAAAAACATTTAATTCGCTTCTTAATTTTTTATCGTTGAACAAAAGTGTATCCAGAACTTTGCTTACGTATTTTCCAATGATGTCATTGATCCAGACATCGCCACTGGTGAGCAGGTTGTCAATGCTATAATTGCTTGTCAGGTAGAAATTTTTTATTGAAATTCTTTCGTTCCTGGTTTGATTGATATTGTTGTTTTTTTGATCATTGTAAAACTTTACGGAAGACCTTACCAGGATGTAATCCGGTATTTCACCCGAGGAATACAATGAGTCCTGAACCTGCTGTGCAAAGGTCAGGTTGTAAAAAAAAACGAAAATTATTACTGCTGAAATCCTATTCATAGCCAAGCAGAATTCCGGCATAAACACCAAAATAGACTTTTGAGACCGCAGTCTTTTGCATCACAATTGAAGGGTCGTGCTTTATTGTTTTTCCCGGACCAAAGGCAAAGTCGAGAAAAGATAATTTCGATTTGAACGGGAATTTTAAACCACCCCTGAAAATCCAGTTGGTCCATACCCTGTCAGTGTTTAAATATCCCTTATAGAAAATAGGTCCGTAAGTCATCTGTAAACCTGTTCCGATGTGCCCGCCCCATTTATTGGTATTGTTGTACGTTGAATGAGCACAAAAATTCAAATCCAGAATGTAGGCATTCTTGAAAGCGCCAAAACCTTCGTTGTCAAAAAACTGAAGACCTGTAATAATTGGCATGTTAAATGAAATGGAAAAAAAATCTTTGTAATTCAGTAAATTAAAACGCGGTTCATATTCTATGCAGACAAGGGTAACGTATGAATCGCTTTTGTGATTAGGAACAGTTTTTGTATTACCGCTGCCGTTAGGGTCATTAACCTGAATGGAATCTTTGTAAAATGGCGTGTAACCACCATCTAAAAAAATTGATCCGCCTAGTACGTGAAAGAAATGTTTCTTCATAAAACTGATCTTTTTTGTCTCAGTTTGAGAATAACCTTCAATGGCTGCAAACGTCAATAAGAAGGCAATAATGAGGGTGGTTTTACTTTTCATATTTTGTTGAATAAATTAATTTTAATCATCACGGTTCTATAAAATCCCTTTTTTAAATTGGGGGTATTTTTTAGATTATTTTTTTTATAAATCAATCATCATTCACTTAAAATTTACACAAAAGAGAAAAAGGGAACTGGAGAAAATACAAAAGTCATTAATTTCAGCCTAAGGTCTGCAACCGGAATCCTGGCTGTGGACTTTTGATTGAAGATAGCAAACTTAGGAATAGTGGGTGGTATTGGGATCGAACCAACGACCTCTTGCCTGTCAAGCAAGCGCTCTGAACCAACTGAGCTAACCACCCTTTGTTTTGCCGGTATTGGGTCTGGACCGACGACCTTCCTGACACATCATGTCGGGACGCTCAGAACCAACTGAGCTAACCACCCTTTGTTCTGCAAAAGTATTATTTTTTTTAAAAGAACACACCCCAAAGTTTTTTTCTAATTTTGGAATCAGTAATTATTCAAATATTTTACCCTGATAAAAGCGACTGTTTTATGAAAAAATTAATCTTGATAGCCTTTGCACTTAACTGTTTCTTCACTGCAAATGCCCAATTGACAAAAAAACAAATTACCCTTGAGGATATTTGGGAATCTGGAACATTTTATCCACAAACTTTAGATGATGTCGTCCCAATGAAAGATGGCGAACATTACTGCATGCTGAAAAATGAAGCATTTATTCGTGAGTATGAGTATAAAACCGGCGACAGTGTGAAAACTATTTTAAATGCCAACCACCTTGTGCCTCCCGGACAAACCGAATCCATATCTATTGATGAATATTCTCTGAGTCCTGATGAAACCAAAATACTTATCGGAACCGGAACTGAAAGAATTTACCGTCATTCCACAAGGATGGATTATTACATCTGGGACATCAATACGAAAAAGCTTACGAAATTGTCCACTGGTGCAAAGCAGCGTCTGGCTTCGTTTTCACCCGACGGAAGCAAAGTGGTTTTTTTGAGAGAAAACAATGTTTTTATCACTGACCTTACAACAGGAAAAGAAAGCCAGATAACAACTGATGGAGTTGTTAACAGCATCATCAACGGTAGCCCTGACTGGGTGTATGAAGAAGAGTTTGAATTTACCAAAGGATTTTCATGGTCACCCGATGGAAGCAAGCTTGCCTTCTATCGTTTTGATGAAAGCAAAGTGAAAGAATTCGACCTTGTGATGTACGACAGCTTGTATCCTACAATTTACAAATACAAATACCCGAAAGCAGGCGAAGATAATTCTATCGTGAGTGTTCATGTGTATGATGTGGAAACTGGGAAAACTCAATTGATGGATGTTGGTACGGAAAAGGATCAATACATACCTCGCATCAAGTGGACAGAAGATTCAAATGTGTTGTCAATACAAAGAATGAACAGGCTTCAAAACAAACTGGAGATTCTTTTAGCTGATGCAACAACAGGAATATCAAAAGTCATTTATACTGAGAAAAACAAATACTACATCGAGATCAAAAACAACCTGACTTTCCTGAAAGATAAAAAGCGTTTCATTTTCACCAATGATCAGGATGGATACGACCACATTTACCTTTATAATATTGATGGCTCCCTTGTCAAACAACTTACATCCGGTAATTGGGAGGTCATAGATGTGAAAGGGGTGGACGAGGTGAACGGGCTTGTTTATTTTATTTCGGATGAGGAATCGCCTATTGACAAAGCTTTGTATTCAGTGAAACTTGACGGAACCAACAAAACAAAAATTTCATTGAAGGAAGGAACCAACGAAGTTGAATTCAGTGAGGGATACAGGTATTTTATCAATACTTATTCCAATGCAAACACTCCTTCTTATGTATCCATTCACAAAGCAAGCGGCAAAGAACTAAAGATGCTTATTGACAATTCGGATATCATTGCTTCAACAAAAGAATTCGGTTTTACTAAAGAAGAATTCTTTACATTTAAAACTGCCGACAGCATCAAACTTTATGGCTGGATGATCAAGCCGCCGGATTTTAATGCTGCTAAAAAATATCCTGTGCTTGTTTACGTTTACGGAGGTCCCGGCGATCAGACTGTGGTGAATAGTTGGGGATATATGGATCTGGCGTGGCACGAAATGCTTGCTCAAAAAGGATACATCGTTGTTTCGGTGGATAACCGTGGTACCGGTGGCAGGGGAGAGGCTTTCAAAAAATGCACTTATGGTCAGCTTGGCAAACTTGAAACCATTGATCAGATTGAAACCGCAAAATATCTTGGAAAGCAAGCGTATGTTGATAAAACCCGCATTGGAATCTGGGGATGGAGTTATGGTGGTTATATGACCGCTCTCTGCATGACTAAAGGTGCGGATTATTTTAAAACAGGAGTTGCAGTGGCGCCTGTCACCAACTGGCGCTATTATGACAATATTTACACCGAGCGCTACATGGGACTTCCAAAAGATAATGCAAGCGGATATGATGACAACTCACCGGTTAAACATGTGAAAAAGCTTAAAGGGAAATTCTTATTGGTGCATGGAACTGCTGATGACAATGTGCATTTTCAGAATTCAATGATGCTGGCTGATGCGCTTGTAAAAGCCAACAAGCAATTTGAAATGCAATTCTACCCAAACAAAAATCACAGCATATACGGAGGTTATACACGCTTTCATCTTTTTACACGGATCACGGATTTTATTTTAGAAAATTTGTAGCTAAAGTATTCCTGTTATACTTTTCCAAAGTTTTCTTCACTTTGGAAAAGTATAACAGGAACTGGCAAAATTTTGTTGCTGCGACTCTACTGTTTTTTTTCAAATCAGATTCTGTTTAAAAAAACTTCTAAATATCAACTTTGGAAAAGTGAAGAAAACTTTTCCAAAGTTGTTCCTTTGCCCAAATTGCTTTATTTCAAAAGTGTCCTCAAAATAGAATCATTACTTTGGTTTTCCTTGTTTTTTTAGCGTAGTTTGGATTTGTTTTTAAATTTTCCGAACTTCTAATTTGTTAAATTTTTGTGTAAATTTGTCGTGTCAACATCTATTAATAAATCAATCAACAAAACAATTTTATCATGAAAAAACAGAAACTATTATTCGTACTTCTTATGGCATGGTGCTTTTCAAATGCACAGCCAACATTGATTCCAACACAACTGAATGTCTTTAAAAACGGAACTTACTTTATAGTTAAGGAAGGCACTGTATATCCAAAGCTGGGCAAAATTTCGCTTGATGTTCCATACGAACCATTGCTGGGAACATACTGGATCAATACGGCTAAAGATGTTACAATTTCAAAAATTACCTTTGTTACCGACACTTTAAAATCATTGAATACTGCGCAGACAATACCCGATGTAGTGGCAGCAAATAAAGGAAAGAAAATTAAGGTGAGTTACAAGAGCGATGATAAAACGAGCAAAGATCTTAGCGGAATACTTGTTGATTACTTCAAGAATTCAGGAATGATGAAAATTAAAACTGTGGATGCTAAAACATACTACATCCTGGTTTCAAACATTACCGACTTTTCAGTAGAAGAAATACCGACGGATAAGATGTCAACGGATTCACTGGTGCGCCTCGCCAATGTTGAATTCAGCAAAAGTATGGAAAGCACAAACCTGAAACTTGTTTACATGCAGACAGGAATTCAATGGGTGCCTTCTTACAATGTAAAACTTATCAGCGATAAGGAACTCCAGCTTGAAATGAAAGCCCTTGTTGAAAACAATATGGAGGAAATCAGCAATTGCGACCTAACACTGACTGTTGGGAATCCTCAGTTTTTCTATGGATACAATATTGATCCAATAGCCTACCAAACGCAAACGAATATTTCAACATTGTACCCGACTACAGGTGGCACTTCATTAAATCACACAAATTTCAACACGCAAATGGTACAGACAAACGCTTATCAATCCTATGATTCCGGATCTTCTTTAGGAAACAGTACCTACAACACTACACCGGCTTATAATTACAATGATTATTCAACCTACACCACCGAAGGAGAAAAAACGAATGACCTGTACATGTACAAAATCGGAAAAGTGTCTTTGAAAAAGAATACCAAGTCAAGCTTTGAGGTTTTTTCATTAAACCTTCCATACAAGGATGTTTACGAAGTTGAAATTTATGATGTGGTAAATTACAGCTACAACAGCTACATCGGCAATGACCCTGAACAGAAGTTCAATGTTTATCATTCATTAAAACTCACCAACACCTCTACCAATCCTTTTACAACGGCACCTGTATTTGTCATGGATGAAAATCTGCAACCATTGGCTCAGGACCAGATGAAATATACTCCGGTTAGCAGCACTGTGTCTGTCCAGTTGGCAAGGGCTTCGGATGTGATCGTGAAAAACTCTGAAGAGGAAGGTGCAAAAACAGACGATACTAAAAAATATGGCAGAGAGACCTACATGAGAGTGACTATTAAAGGCTCAGTGATCGTGGAAAATCTTCAGACAAAAAAGATCACACTTTCTTTAACCAAAGACCTGACAGCCGATGTGACCAGCACCAGCGATAGTGGCACGATCAAAAAGACCGGCAAATACTATGGTTTGAATCCTTACACAGAACTAACCTGGGAAGTTCCACTGACAGCAGGCGAAAAGAAGACCATCACTTACAATTATGATGTTTGGGTAAGATCAAAATAATCGTGCAGTTTAAAAATTCAACATTATGAGAAAAGAAATTTTATTGATTGTATTCATTCTGACCTGTGGCTTTTCATTTGCCCAGTCAGTGCTGACACCAACACAGATCAACGTGTTTAAAAACGGAGCTTATTATATCGTTAAAGAAGGTACTGTGTATCCGAAACAAAACAAAATATCTCTTGAAGTACCTTCCACGCCTTTGCTTGGAACATACTGGATCAACACTGCAAAAGATGTTACTGTTTCCAAAATTACATACGTAACCGACACATTGAAATCAATGACTACGGCTGAAAATATTCCTGAAATAGTCAGGGCAAATAAAGGAAAACAAATTAAGGTAACCTATAAGAGTGATGATAAAACCAGCAAAGAGATCAGTGGTGTTCTACAGAATTATTTTGAAATTTCAGGTATGATGAAAATCAAAACTATTGATGCAAAAACGTATTACATCCTTGTTTCAAATATTATTGACTTTTCCGTTGAAGAAACTCCCGCTAATAAAATGACTTCTGATTCGCTGGTGCGCCTGGCTAAAGTTGAGTTCGATAAAAATGTTGAAAGCACCAACCTGAAGCTTGTTTATATGCAGACAGGAATTCAATGGGTACCTTCTTATAATATCAAACTCATCAGTGATAAAGAACTTCAACTTGAAATGAAGGGTCTTGTTGAAAATGATGCGGAAGAAATAAATAACTGCGATCTGACTTTGACTGTTGGAAACCCTCAGTTTTTCTATGGCTTTAATGTTGACCCCATCGCTTACCAGTCACAATCCAATGTTTCTGCATTATACCCTACCGGAGGTACAACAGGAACCATAGTAAACGGTTCTTATGGCTTAATGCAAAAAGATACTAAACAAACAATGGCCGGTGATTATGCTGTAAATTCAGAGGAAAAATCAGTACCTGATTATAATTGGAGTGATTATTCAAACTATTCAACAGATGGTGAAAAAACCAATGACCTATTCATGTATAAACTTGGAAAGGTTTCTTTGAAAAAAAACACCAAGTCAAGTTTCCAGATGTTTTCAGTGAATCTTCCTTACAAAGATGTTTACGAAGTTGACATTTATGATGTGGTGAATTATAGCTACAATAGCTATATCGGCAATGATCCTGAACAGAAATTCAATGTTTATCATTCATTGAAATTGACGAATACCACCACAAATCCTTTAACAACCGCCCCTGTTTTTGTAATGGACGAAAATCTGCAACCACTTGCACAGGATCAGATGAAATATACTCCGGTAAGCAGTACTGTGTCAGTTCAGCTTGCAAGAGCTTCTGATGTGATCGTGAAAAACACAGAAGAAGAGGGAGCGAAAACGGATGATACCAAAAAGTATGGCAGAGAAACTTACATGAAAGTGACTATTAAAGGTTCAGTGGTTGTTGAAAATCTTCAAACAAAAAAGATCACACTTTCCCTGACCAAAAGTCTGACAGCAGATGTTACAAAAACAAGTGATACGGGTACAATTAAAAAGACCGGAAAATACTACGGTTTGAACCCTTACACTGAAATAAGCTGGGAAGTTCCATTGACAGCAGGAGAGAAGAAGACCATAACTTATAGTTATGATGTGTGGGTAAGATCAAAATAGACAATCATTCATTTAAAATTTCATTACAATGAGAAAACAACATTTGGTGCTCATGTTCTTTTTTATCTGGTGTTTTTCAAGTGCACAGTCTGTTCTGACACCAACGCAAATCAACGTGTTTAAAAACGGAACTTACTACATAGTAAAAGAAGGAACAGTATATCCTAAGCTGAACAAGGTTTCACTTGATGTCCCTGTATTGCCTCTGCTTGGTACCTATTGGATCAATACGGCAAAGGATGTGAACATCTCAAAAATAACATACATAACGGATACTTTGAAATCAAAGACCACTGCAGAAAATATTCCTGAAATTGTGAAAGCAAATAAAGGAAAGCTTGTAAGGGTAAGTTATAAGTGCGATGATAAAACAAGTAAAGAGATCAATGGTGTTTTGCAGAATTATTTCGAAATGTCGGGCATGTTGAAAATAAAAACTGCTGATGCGAAAACAGTTTATGTCCTGGTATCAGGAATAAATGATTTTGCTGTTGAGGAAACTCCTGCAGATAAACTGACCAATGATTCATTGGTTCGTCATGCCAATATTGAATTTGACAAAAGCTATACAAGCACCAACCTGAAACTTGTCTATATGCAGACCGGCATTCAATGGGTACCTTCTTATAATATCAAACTCATCAGTGATAAAGAACTTCAACTTGAAATGAAAGGACTCGTTGAAAACGATGCTGAGGAAATAAATAATTGCGACCTCACACTGACAGTTGGAAATCCTCAGTTTTTCTATGGCTTTACTGTTGATCCTTTAGCTTATCAATCACAATCAAGTGTCGCTTCATTTTATCCAACTACTAAGTCGGGTGGCTTGGGCTATTATGGAAATGTCCAGGCACAGGAAGATAAAAAAAGTGAACCTCCTTATGACGCCTATGATACTGTAATTTCAACTCCCACTTATTCATGGAATGACTACTCCACCTATTCAACAGATGGGGAAAAGACAAATGATCTGTACATGTATAAACTTGGAAAGGTATCCCTGAAAATGGGCACCAAATCAAGCTTTCTGATGTTTTCCATGAATCTTCCTTACAAGGATGTTTACGAAGTTGACATTTATGATGTGGTGAATTATAGCTACAACAGCTATATCGGCAATGATCCCGAACAGAAATTCAATGTTTATCATTCATTGAAATTAACCAATACCACCACCAATCCTTTAACAACAGCGCCTGTTTTTGTAATGGACGAAAATCTGCAACCGCTTTCACAAGACCAAATGAAATATACTCCGGTAAGCAGCACGGTGTCTGTACAGCTTGCAAAAGCATCTGATGTGATTGTAAAAAACACAGAAGAAGAGGGAGCAAAATCGGATGATACCAAAAAATATGGCAGAGAAACCTACATGAAAGTGACTATTAAAGGTTCAGTGGTTGTTGAAAATCTTCAAACAAAAAAGATCACACTTTCTTTGACTAAAAGCCTTACGGCGGAAGTAACAACAACCAGCGATAGTGGTATAGTAAAGAAAACCGTTACAGTTCAGGTAGTAAATTGAGTCAAAAAGACGGGTTGGCCCATCAACGCCTTTTCAATAGCGTATAGAACGGCCACGCCTTGTTTGCGACAGGTAGATATGTATCCTCTAATTCGACAA
>CAISZK010000107.1 GCA_903889915.1 uncultured Bacteroidota bacterium | reverse complement strand
GACTTGTGGTTTGTTACTTGCACGGGAATTGGTTTTTCCTGTGCGTGAATTTCCACTTGATTTTTTTAAATCAAGTGGTTTGCCTACTAAGTTCAGAACCATCATTACAATGGCTACGATGAACTTTTCGAACACTTTTTTCACTTTTGATTTCATGATTTAAAAATTTAAGATTTTTATAATTAAATAACGATACAAAATTACATCATGAGAGGGGGGTGTTGTTTACACTTTTTTGATCAAAACTTGCACTTTTTTGATCATTGACTAAAAACTATCAGATTTTTTTGATTCTAGTTGCAGGCTCTGTTAGGATTCGGGGGAATTTCCTTTTTTTCTATTTTTATAATCCCTGGGGCATATTCCGTTTATTTCTTTAAACTGATGGCTAAAATAAGCAAGGGTTGAGTATTTCAACACATCAGCCACATCACTTATTTCCATGCCACCATCAATGAGTTGTTCTGCGCGCCTGATCTTTTGTGTAATGAAATAATGAACGATGGTCATGTTCATTATTTTCTCAAAAATCTTCAGAACATAGAAGTAATCCAATCCCGTTTTCTTTTTTATCTCATCAATCAGCGCTACTTCTTCTTCTTTAGGGCTGAGCTTTTCCACATCTTTGTGTTCAATTGTGGTCACCCTTTCTCTGAGTATCATTGCGATTTTTTCTGCCAAAATACGTTTCCGTTCAAACACTATTTCATGTTCATGGTATAGCACTTTTAGTTCCACATTGATCAAATGAATTTCATCCGGAGTAAGCTCGCGTGAGAATGTCAACCTGTCCTCTTCGAATGATTCTAGAGGCATCTGCAATTTTTCCAATATCAATTGTATTGCAATTTTGCAGCAGGGGCAAATTATTTGTGTGATAACAGCAGTCATCTGAATAAGCCATTAAAGATGAAAAAATATGTTGCACCTATAAGATCAACGTAAGTTTTATAGAATTATTGTGTGAGATGAAAAATATTTTTTTTAATGAGGGAAATGAGAAAATAATGATTCAATGAATCCGAAGGATTCAAATGTTTATAGAAAATGAATTATGGTATTATATTCGACTCCTGCGGAGTCGCACAATCCCTGATAAAATCTTTTCTATTCATGTTCAATCCCTCTGGGATTAAGGGAAAACCTGTCAGCGTTTTTTCAACCTGACAGCGTTTTGTGAACAAAAAAATCTCTTTCAAAATGCGACTAAAGTCAATTGCCTTTTTCACTTTTTTCAGTTCATTAAAATGAACTGCAATAAATGCTGCTCGCAATCCATTGCAGTCTGTCTTCAGCAGACTGAAAAGAAAATTTGCTGCTCCTGCTGTGCTTTAGCATCATTGTATTTTTTCTGAGTAAAAACAAAAATTTTTAAGATGACTTTTATTGTTTTTTCACAACAGGGAAAGTCATTGCGAAGCATTGACCAATGACTTTATGAAAATACTTAACCTGGCTCAATAATAGTGCACGTTTTAAACAAATGACTTTGTGGAAAATTTATTTTCCGAAAGTGTGAAAAGTGCAAATGATACACTGAATAGTATAACGTCCGTGGGGATAAAGGGGAGTACCTTTGTTTAAACATTTTTTAAACAATAGAAATCATGAAAACTAAAATAAAATTTCTAACCCTTTTGCTTATTCTTAACCTTGGTTTGTGGATAACACCACAAAGATCCTCTGCTCAAAGTCCCGTGACTTTTCAGTTATTTTATGATGATTTAAGTCCGTATGGAACATGGGTGGATAATTCCAATTATGGCTATGTATGGGTGCCCAATGCCGGTGCCGGTTTCAGGCCTTATGCCACCAATGGATACTGGGTGTTTACGGATGAAGGTTGGACATGGGTTTCAAATTATAACTGGGGATGGGCGCCATTTCACTATGGTAGCTGGAGCTATGATGATACGTATGGTTACATGTGGATCCCGAATTATGAATGGGCTCCCTGTTGGGTGGATTGGAGAAGTTCGAATGAATGTTATGGATGGGCGCCTATAGGCCCCGGTGGTTATAGTGTTTCAGACAATCAATGGACTTTTGTAAACAGGGGGAATATTGAAAGCAGTTCAATAAATAACTACTATCTCAGCACCTCAAATAATGCAACTATTATCAACAAGTCAACAGTGATAAATAATGCACGTGTGAACAAAACAACTCATGTTTCCTACAATTCAGGACCTGATAAAACCGATGCAGAAAAATATACCGGTAAGCCCTTAACTCAATACGCTATCAAAGATAATAACAAACCCGGGCAGAGTATAAGCAAGAATCAATTGAAGATCTACCGACCGCTTGTACAAAGTAATTCTACTGCGGCAACCAAGCCTGCTCCTGCCAAATTTGTAAGTCAAAAAGAAGGGAATACTTTACCTGAAAAAACAACTGTAAGCCCGGCACAGAAAGTTACAAAAGCTACAGTACAAAAAGCGCCTGTATCACCATCAAAGAAAGTCACCAAAACTTCAAAACAAAAAGCAACAATTGCACCTGTACAGAAGTCAACAGAAACATCTTTACCGAAAGCAACAAAAACCAGCAAACAAAAAACAACTGTAACGCCTGTGCAGAAGAAGGAGACAGTAACACCCATACAAAAACCAACAAAAACATCCAACCCAAAAACTACAGTGACACCTGTTCAGAAAGCAACAAAAACCAGCAGTTCAAAAGCCACATCGAAAGCAGTTCAAAAAAGTACTGAAACGCCAAAGATAACGCAACCACCATCGCAAAATAAAACAGAATCTCCAAAGCAAAACACTGAAGCGCCAAAGCAAAATGCGACCGAATCGCATAAATCAAATGAAGCGCCAATGCCGCAAAGAGCTACTGAAGTTCCACATCGTAAATAACCATCGCTTTAATTTAGTGTTGTAAGTCCGGGTCCGACTCCAGTTCGTGCCCGGATTAGAGAGCAAAATGCAGTTCATTCAATCCCTTTCGGGATTAAGGCAAACCTGTCAGCGTTTTTTCAACCTGACAGCGTTTTGTAAACAAAAAAACACTTTCAAAATGTGACTAAATTCAATTGCCTTTTTTACTTTTTTCAATTCATTTAAATGAGCTCCCAAAAATGGGTTCTGCTGCCATGCTATTATACTGCCGGTCCTATGTAGTGTTCAAACTCGTAGTACCAACAATTAACCTGCTAACACAATTTTAATCCGTTTTTAATCCATCCTTAATTTTGGGACTATGTTTACGATTTACTTTTGTCAACTTTGAAATAATTTGAGGTAATTGGAACTAATTGCAAACGGTTTTGAAGATCGAAAAAATTTTGCAAAGATTTTGATATTTATCAGACAAATGATAATTGTGAAAAATGTGATGAGGTCCTTCAATTATTCAATTTTGAACAGATAAATTATTTGAATAAAAAATATGGAATTTCTGAAAAGTCTGCATGAAAATAAAAGGATTTTTGAAAGAATAGTCACATTGTGATGATACCGAAATTTTAGGAGAAGAAGATAAATCAAGGAGGAGATGAAATGCCATTAGAACGACATTGTATCGAGTATTTTTACTTCAACAAATTGTCTTCCTTTTATACTGTCATCACTCCGTGATTTTTTATCCGAATGTTTCTTTCTTTGCCTGATGCCTGAGAATTCATTGTCACGAAAACAACACTGACTATTGACCCTTGACAAATTGACTGGTATCAAATGACAATTGACTTAAAAAATTAATAATAAAAATTAACAAGAACCGAAAAATGTCTATGAAAATATTATTGGTACATCCACATTATCCGGATACATTTTGGAGTTTCAGGAATGCTTTAAATTTTATTTCCAAAAAAGCAATTGTTCCTCCTCTGGGGTTGATCACAGTCTCAGCAATGCTGCCTGCATCATGGGAAAAAAGATTGGTTGACCTGAATGTTGCAGCGTTGAAGTCGAAGGATATTGAATGGGCCGACATGGTTTTCATCAGCGCCATGAATGTTCAGAAAGATTCTGTGGAAACAATTATTCATGAATGCGGGAAACACAAGGTGACTGTTGTTGCAGGAGGCCCACTGTTTACGCAGGAATACCACAGCTTTGAGAAGATTGATCATTTTATACTGAATGAAGCAGAGGTTACATTGCCATTGTTTCTGAAGGACCTTGAAGAAGGTCACCCTCAAAAGATCTACAAAACTTCAGGTTTTCCTGAAATTGGCGCTTCTCCTATTCCTGACTTCCATTTATTGTCGAAGAAAAATTATCAGTCAATGAATGTTCAGGTGTCGCGTGGATGCCCGTTTTCCTGCGAATTCTGTGAGATCACGACACTGTTGGGTCATAAAGTACGGATGAAATCAACAGCGCAAATATTGGGTGAGTTTGAAAAACTTTACGACCTGAACTGGTTTGGAAATATTTTTATTGTGGATGATAATTTTATCGGGAATAAAAAAATTTTAAAGAACGAATTGTTGCCTGCAATTAAAAAATGGTCGGAGGAACGAAACAATCCTTTTACGTTCAATACTGAGGTTTCAATTGATCTTGCTGATGACGAAGAATTGTTGAGCCTGATGGTCGAAACAAAATTTAAATCGGTTTTTATTGGCATCGAAAGCCCTGAAGAAAGCTCTTTGCAGGAGTGTAATAAAATTCAAAACAGGAATAGGGATCTGCTGAAAAGTGTGGAGAAAATTCAGAATGCCGGCATAGAAGTTTCAGGAGGATTTATTGTTGGCTTTGATAGCGATTCACCAACGGTTTTTCAAAGACAGATCGACTTTATTCAGAAAAGCGGAATCGTTACGGCCATGGTGGGATTGCTGAATGCTCCGAAGAATACAAAACTTTATGACCGTCTCAAATCTGAAAAAAGGATAGTCAGTGAATTCAACGGCAACAACACCGACATGTACATAAATTTTATTCCACGGATGTACTATCCTGAATTGATAAGTGGCTACCGGAAAATTATTCGTGAGATATACTCAACAAAGCCTTATTACAAAAGAATTCGTAAGCTGCTGCTTAATTATAAATATCGTTACTCAAAACCATTTAGTATAAACCTTGCGCATTTGAAAGCGCTTATAAAATCCATTTTTATCATAGGGATTTTGAACAAAGGCAGGAGTGACTACTGGAAACTTGTTTTCTGGACTCTCTTCAAACGCCCGTCGCTGATGGGTGATGCGATCACCTATGCAATCTACGGCTATCACTACAGGATCGTTTATGGCCTTAGCAATAAAGATAAGCAATGACCTGAAGAGTAATTTCAGGTTTTTGAACTAAAATTCTTAAACCAAAGTGTGAAACTGTTCATCAAATATATGGTGTCTCTTCGCTGTAAAATGGCAGTGAAAAATGAGTTGAAAAAACTTGGGCTGCACTATTCCCAGGTTGATCTGGGAGAGGCAGAAATCATGGAAGATATTACTGAAGAACAACGTGAGAAAATTAAAAAGGACCTGCATTGCCTGGGGCTTGAATTGCTTGATGACAAAAGGGCAATACTCATTGAAAAAATAAAGAGCACCATTGTTGAGATGATCCACTATGCTGATGAACCACCCAAAGTAAATTTTTCAGATTACCTGAGTGAGAAGCTGAGTTACGATTATACTTATCTTGCCAATATTTTCTCAGAGGTTACAGGTACTACCATTGCTCAATATATCATTGCCCACAAAATTGAAAAGGTAAAAGAATTGTTATTGTACAATGAACTTAGTCTGACAGAAATTTCATACAAACTAAATTACAGCAGTGTTGCTCATTTATCAAGGCAGTTCAAGAAGGTCACTGGTTTGACACCAACTTTTTTCAGGCAACTTAGAACCAAAAGACGAATGGGGCTGGACAAGGTCTGATCATGCGTCTTCGATTTTCAATGCGTATTAGCGGAATTATTGGTAGTAAAATATGCATTTCAGCAACTTTAACGCAAATAAAAAAAGCCGCATTTAATGATGCGGCTTTTTCATTAGTATCAATGAAGATTATTTCGTAATGGTCATTCGCTTGTAAAGTTTGCTTCCATTAAAGTTGAGAGTGTAGATGTAAACCCCCGCACTCCATGAACCGATGTTCAGTTTTACCTGGTGCTTTCCTGAGCCAACATTAGTTGCTTCCCTGTAAATGATCTGTCCGATAGAATTCATTACTGTGAATTCTGCTTTTCCATTGTCAGGAACTGTGTATTCAATTGTCGTTTGATCATTGGCAGGATTTGGAATGTTTTGTTCAAGAGACATGCCATTGTTCTCACCTTCTGCAATGCCCACAACAGCATTATAAGTATTACATACCTGATCGTTCGTAGTGACAAGATCAGTTGACAAAGCTGTTTTCACACACAGTGAATAGGAGGCAAGCGCCGGTGGCATATAAGTGTTGGTAAAGGTATAGTTGACAGAGTCACCCGAAACAAGAAGACCTGTCCAGCTTTCAGTAACCGGAGTTCCGCCGTTGACAATAAATTTTACAGGAATTGTCGTCATGGTATTTACTCCAAAATTCTTGATTGTGGCTTCTACTGTTGTGGCGGTCCCAATGGTAGTAACAACCCCGGCAGGTAGAACAATTTTTGTGATTCCGACATCAATCAGTGCAGCCGTAACACTTACCGATTTACACAATGTGTCATTATTATGATTTGCATCATTCGTGTATCCTGTAAAAGCACAAATAGAATAGGCAGCACCAGGCGAAGTGTAGTAAGTAGTGAAAGTATAGGTAGCCGAATCCCCGGGCAGGATTGACCCGGTATAAGTTTCGTGGACAGGCGTACCACCATTTACTCTGTATCCAACCGGAATTGAAGACAGTGAGTACAATGAATAGTTTTTAATTCTCACAGTTAATGGCGAGCTTAAATACATAGGCGTTGATGTTGCCGGTTGTGTTATTCTCAGTATTCCTGCATCAGGAGGAAGGTTTCCATAAAATGCTTTGCAGGTTTGGTCATTCGTGGTATTTGAATCGCCGGGTAATACTGTATAGGCACAGATGGAATTGTTTCCGTAAGGAACCGTGATACTCGGCAAGATGATCGAATCTGAAGCCATAGGCAATATGGTGCCATTGTTCCATGGTGTACTTACAACAGTGCCTCCATTGACTGAATAATTAACCAGCATATTAGATGAGTTAAAAATTGTATCCAAACCGAAGTTGGTTACAATGACTTTTACAGGAACAATATTCCCTCCAAACTCTGAAGCTGCAGGAGTTTTAATTTGAGTAACACCTGCATCGTGAGGAATAGGGCTGAACATACGTACAAGATAATCCTCTGTTTCGCCCCATGAATAAGTTCCGCAGGGCACAACTGATGTTGAAGTTCCGCTTTCAACTGCAACAACCCTCATACGGTTTAATCCTAAAGTTGCATTGGCCGGAATTGTTACCGAACCTGTGAGTGTTTGGATACCAGTATAAGGAGCGCCAAATGCCAATTCACCGGGTTCTGTAAATACACCATCATGGTTGTAGTCAATAAAAACTTTACAATATCCGGAATAAGTATAGGATGACGAGAAATTTATTGAAACTGAAATCGGATAAGTTACTCCCGGTGTGACATTGGCTGCAGGCACAGAGGTATAATCTGTATAGGTTCCGTTGTAAGGAGTAGTTGAAGAATTATTGATTCCAGCAAAAGTAACATTGGAAATGTCATCATCATTGGTATAGCTGGCGGCAGAGGTACAAAATGTAAGCATATTATTGGTTACAGATTTATAAGCGGTATCATTGGGATATGTTACGTCTCCGCTAAGAGATGTATAAGATTTAATGCTGTATGTACCGTAAGCTGAAAGATTAGCTGCTGCTGTGAAAGTGTAGTCTAAAGTATCATTTTGATTGAGGGTTGCTCCAACAGTTTCAGTAACGGGAGCACTTCCTCCGATCTTGTAGCTGACAGGGAATCCTGTGATAGCTGAAGTTCCAAAATTCTTGATCCTGACTGTTACGGGTTCTGCATTTGTAAGCTCTATTCCGGTATTGGGAGCATATATGACTTCAACACCTGCATCGTAAGGAGGCATACCTGAAACATGCACTGTGTCGGGGATTCTTTGGCTGGGACAGTTTAATCCGGCATTACCAACTCCCACTGAATCTATATACCATCCGTCGTATCCAAGAGAACCGTCAGATGTGAAAACAAATGCTATTTGCATGTTAGCCGCACCTGTTGTGTTTACAGCACCTGAACTAACAGCATAAGTGCCTGTTCCGGCAAAACAATTTTTAGTGTCGGATGTACAGGAATTCAGGGGATCATAATCAATACTGTGACCGGTACTATTATAAGCATTCGTTGTCGGTACAAATTGAGTCCATGAACCATTATCTAATTTATAGGCTACATAACCTTCGTCGCAACAACTTTCTGAATAATATCTGTGTTTGAATCCAAGATTCATTGAGTTTAATCCGGCAACAGGAATAGAGGGTGAAACAATCAGCCTTGAAGATGTGGTGGCAGGGTCGCTTGCAAAAATAGTACCATGTCCTCCGTCAGAAGCCCATACCCAGTTGAGAGAATATGAACACGGCGTTTGGTCAGTCCATCCATTCAGTCCTGTATCAAATGTCCAGTTTTGACTTGAACCATTGCTTATAGCTTCGGCATAATATACCGTAGTATTATAAAGAACAGGAGTGGTAAAAGTTGATGAAGATGATACCGGCAAGCCTCCTGATGGTGTAGTGTACCATCTTACTGAATCGGATGCAACAGCATGTAGTGTAGCTGTTGTCCCGTATGGAATAGAAACATTGGTAACAACAGGATTTGTGGGAACCAATCCCGAAGTTATGGAAGTGTTTGCAGTGTCATTAGTATGAATAGGATCACCTGTCAAAGTCACCCATGCTTTCAGACTAAATGTAGTGTCGTGAGTAACTGCTGCGACATTGGCAAGAGTAGTAAAAGTATACAAAGTTGAATCGCCTGGTAAAATACTTGCGGGAACAGGTTCTGTTACCGGTGTTCCTCCTGATAGTTTATAGCTGGCGGAAAGGTTTGCATTTATTACCATTGAACCGGTATTTTTAATCCAGATTTTCACAGGTTCCAATCCAAGACCACATCCTGAAACAGGGTTTGTAATTGCTGTCAAAGCTGCTTCCTGCGTTGGCGGCTCTAATATTTGTACCTTATCAAGGCTTAAATTATTTCCGTCCTGACTTAATGCATCAAATGCAATTTTCACACAGGTAAAAGAATGATAAGCGTTCAGACTTTTTGTTGCTTTTAACCAACCGGCGGTTGTAAAGGCAGCATTATATCTGGGTACAAACATCGTATCATTTGTCCAGGTAAGACCTCCATCAGTTGAGATCCTTACAGTAACGCCTTCCTGCAGGTATGTTGAATAACCTACATCATGTGACATCCAGAATTCCAGTTGAGGATTGTTGACCCCGGTAAGGTTGAGAGTAGGTATGATGGCTCTTGATTTGGTTCCTGAAGAGAGTGAGTATGAACTAAAGTATAACATGCCTGTTCCAAAAACCGGGCTTAAAGCAGGATTGGTCATGGCGCCTGCAAGAATACTCCAGTTTCCTGTTCCGCTTAGTTGTTGAATGGTCCATGTTGGTGAAGGCGCGCTAGAAAAATCTACAACATAAGGATATGAAGTGATGACGTCATTTGAAATAGCAACCGGGGCAAGTGTATCGTTGATATGGTTTGCATCAACGGAAGTATTAACATTGCCTTTGAAAGTATAAACTCCGCTTAATGTCATGTCATAAGTGGAGGAAACTTTGATAACTTTTGAAGCTCCTGAAAGAATAGTGTCGGTTGTCAATGTGACAACGGGGAATGTTAAAGGATTTGGTCCGGTAACAGATGAATTGAAAACCACGTTGTGTTGCGAACAGAAGAGTGTGTCTGTTCCGAGGTTTTTAATTCTGTACTTAACAACCATGTTTGTTCCATAGCAACCTGATGAAGGAGGAGAAACAAGAGCAGTAACTGCAAGGTCAATTGGTGCGGGTGTGAATTCATCAGCTCCGATATCAGGAGTTGTACCATTTCTGGGTTGTCCGTCAATATCATCTGAAACTGCCGGAAGCGGAGTTGCAGCACCATTAAGGGCAAGTGTGGAAACGTGCAGATCTGAAGCTGAAGTGAAAGAAGGATCAACCGATATTGAATGTGCATCCTGACCGGAATTGGTTCTCCAGTTTGTAATATTTGTACAGTTTGTTCCACCCCAGTAGCCAAGATTCGTTCCGGCACGGTATAGGTCGTTGTAGTCTGAAGTGATACCAGTAGTAACGGAGGAGTAAAAAGAATATCCGGCGCCGCTATTGGCGAAAATATTATTGGTGATCGTAATTGGAGAGCTGCCATAAGAAACTTCCATTGCCATTCCTCCGGTAGCATTTGAAGATGCTATGTTCACACTGTTGTAAAAGATATTCTGATAAATTGCGTAATATGCGTAGATACCATAAGCATAACCTGTAGCGATGTAAACAAAGTTATTGGCAATTAGTGCCGGTCTTGCAAGTGTACTGGTGTTATAATATAATTCAATACCATAGCCTCCGTTCTGAATGTTTATTTTATTCTTAAGGATTTTCATGTTATTATAACAGTACGTGGTGTAGATTCCGGTATATCCGGTGTTAACGGTACTTGTGATAATGGTGTTTCCGATAATGGCAGGTGCATTTTCATAATAAAGATAGATGCCGCCTTCAGCCTGGTTCGTAAATGAATTGTTTGTGATTGAAGTTCCGGACTCCAGTGAAGAGGTGCTGTATCCTTCATCATAAATTCCGTATGACCCGTTTAAGAACGTATTATTATCATAAACATTGAGAGAATCATTCAGTAGATTACTACCAATTGAGTAAACCAATGCATTGTCCGACGAGGTTGAAGTGGTTGAAGGACCTGTAATTTTATTGCCTGTAAATTGATTGTCTGTAGCAGCAGATAAAAGACCTAATACATGACCATAAGTAGCATTGGTAGCTGCAATGGTCATGTTCTTGAATCGAAGATGATCGGCTCCATTGAGTTCAATCGTATAATTGTTGGTTGAAGAAGTAGAACCATAAGTCAGCGTGACATCAGTGTTAAGGCCGCTTGCTGACTGGAATGTAATGGTATTTGTTGACGAAGTCCCGCTGATTTGGGGAATGTTTAATTGTTCATTGTATGTTCCTGCATTAACATTGAAAACAACCGGTCCGCTGATCCCGCAATTTTCAAGCGAAATCAAAGCATCAGTGAAGGTGGCGAAATCAGCACCTCCACCACCCAATGTATAAGTCCCGTTTAGGATGTTGTTGCAGGCATAAAAGGAAGTAACGGTAGTGTCATTTGCATGATTCTGATCGGTACTGTCATTTGGCAGCAATGACCAGGCCTTTATGGTATGACTGCCCGCAGTGAAAGTCTGCGTGGCTATTGTAACAGGTGATGAAGAAACGGCAGGTAACAAATTTCCTGCCCATGGATACTGAGTTTGTGTAATGCCATCAAGTTTCCAGTTCAATTTTGCAGAATGAAGTGTATCGGTTCCAAAATTTTTCAATGTTACCTGCACAGGAAGTGAAGTTGAAGCAAGTATTATTCCTGTAGGGTTGTTGATTAAAGTGACACCGGCATCTTCATGAAAATGTGTGGCCTTAAAAGCCAGTCGCAGGTTGGGGCGATTGTAAGTTTGTGTTCCGGAAGAAACAGGAAATATTGATGTGTATGTATCATTGTACATATAAGTGCCAAGGTATGTTGTTGTAGGTGTATAATTGAACGAAGGATAACCTGAAACCCATGTACCATCTTTATTAACCCAATAGATCATAAGGTTACTTGTTCCGTTATAATAAAAAGTATTTTGAAGCTTTATTTTAAACCATACTGGTCCTATAAATGTAAGATTTCCTGAATATGCAACTGTCATATTCGTAGTATCCGGTTGTGCTGTTCCGCAGGTTGTGGCGGAAGTATGTCCAATGAAAACTTTTTGATTGTTCATAACATAGGACGTAATTGAGTTGCCTACATAAAAACCGATGGAGTCAATCAATCCCGGCATATTAATTTCGGAAGCTTTGTATAATTGAGCGCCCCAGCTGTAATTATAGAGGCCGTATGCCGGAAGTAATCCTGAGTTCGATGAGCCTGTTCCAATGATCACCACTGTTGGTCCTTCTTTGGTGTAAAACCATTTGTCACCGCTTGAAGGGTTGGCGCCGAGGTTATGGGCGACTGAGTTATCTGTTGCAATTACATGATACCATATTTTGCTATTGTATGGAAAACTTGGAATACTCCCCTGGTAAATATTGCCACTGGTGTTGATCATACTTACAGTATCGTATTGCGCTGCGCCGTTAAGTTTGTAAACTATTTTTGCCCATTGTATCCCTGATGCATCGGTAATGGTTGCTGAAATATTGAAAGGTCCTGAGGAGTAAATTGTATCCTGAACAATGGGAGTATTATAAGTAATTACAGGCGGAATAAGTTCGGAAACAGATGTAAAAACTCTGATATCATCAATGACCCAACCCCAGTTGCCACCAGCTCCTGTTCCGTTTCCATCTTTTAATTTAAAGCGAACTTTCACAGAAGCGGCATTTCCGGCAAAAGCAGAAATGTCAAACTGCTCAGTCTTCCACCATGAATTTGCAGGAACAACTATAGGAGTGTTTTGAAGCCAGTCAGTATATGATGAAGCATCAAACTGGTTGTTGGTGAAAGAACCTGTACCCATATATTGAGCGGTGGTTAACTTTGACCACGTTATTCCATTGTTATTGGAAACCTCGATGGTGGCATGGTCATATAGCTCAATTTTGCAAATTTGCGAAAACTGAAGAATGACATTGCTATACCCGGTTGTGCTGAATGTTGTAGTGGTTAAATAAGTTGAATCATTTTGTGCAACTCTTGATGAATCGGAACGTAAGCCACTGTTGTGAAGAAACGAGCCAACATGCCACCCGGGGTTTCCTGAAGAAACCACACTGTCGGCAAGGGAAGGCGATTCAAAATTTTCGTGATAAACTATAGTTTGCGAATAGCCAAAGGCTGTTGATAAAACTAATGCGAATAAAAACGTTAACTTTTTCATATTGGTAAATTGAATTTTGGTTACAAATCAGACGGGTATTTTTTTTAATTAAATGAGTTGCAAATTTACAAAATTAATTGAAGGCAAATAAAAAATTATCAATTATTTAACAGGCATATGTCAAAAGTGCTAAATTGAATATTCTGCTTATTACTGGGCTTTTTTTCTTCATTTATTTGACATATTCGTTTCAATAGAAATTGTTCTGTTTTGCGAATTGTAAAAATACTTGCATGTCAAAATGATTAAAAACTGATAAGTGGTGAGTCAATTGCCTGATCTGTGATTCTGTTGGACCTTTGTATATCTTCCGGAAATTGTGCTATGCTCAATTTGAAATTTCTGTAATCAGCTTTTTATTGTATTAAGAGTGTCAAGCACCGGAAAATATCTGAAACATAAAAATTGTGAAAAAGCGTGTGAATTTTATGGTAATGCAGAACAAATTTGTTCAAATGGTTTTAACTTTGTAATGAAGTAACTTTACAGTATAAAAACTTACTAAAATGAAAACTTCAATCAAAACACTTCACCATAGCAAAAGCAATGATAAAGTTAATGTCCGGAAAGCTGGTACAAATAATTTCATAAAATTAGTACTTGTAATTTTTGCATTATCCTGGATGAGTCTGATGTCTGCCTGTATGGTTTCGTTTGATGTTCCATTTCATGAGGGACATTATTGGCATGGCGGTTATGGACATCATGGGTGGCATCACTAAAATTTCATAAATTATCATCCAAATTTTAATCGGAATGCTCAATTATTAATGATCTGAGCCAAAAGGTTTGGATAAGTATTTGTAATCTTTCTGTACATCCGCTAACATTAATTCAAAGAGCATTGGTTGCACTTTTTCAAAGCATTGGGTGATGTTTTGAAAAAGTGCTTTTTACTTTATTCCTGACGGCTTTTCTCAAAGTAGTTGAACATTGAAAGAATGTTCTCTGTTTAATTAATAATCTACACTTCATTGAATTTTAATAAAATCTTAAGCTGGTCTTAACTGGCGAGGTGTCCCGTGAGGATAATTTTGCATTTTATTTTAGTTAACGACACTTAATATTCATCAAGAATTTTCAAAAGTAATTTCATGGAAAATCTACTTTATTTAATAGCATCACTGCTTGTTATTGCCTGGTTAATTGGATTTGTGGTTTTCGGCTTGGGAGGACTCATACATATCCTGCTGGTTATTGCCCTAATTGCAATTATTCTCAGATTGATCAGGGGTAGAAAAATTCTCTGAATAAGGGTGGTATAAATAAAAATCAAGTTATAAATAAACTAAATCTCAAACTCAAAAAACAAAACAATGAAGAAAACAATCTACAAACTTGCAGTGTCAATGTTAATTGCCTGTACAATATTTACAGCATGTAATTCCTCGAATAAAAAAGCTGAGGAAGCCAAGGACAAAATTCAGGCAGCAAAAGATTCTGTTGCCGCTGCTGCAAAAGAGTTCGAAAAAAACATGAAAGACTCAATTGAACAATTCAAAAAAGAATCGCTGGAAAAAATCAGTCAGGATGAAAAAAGCATTGCTGAGTTCAAGACGAAAATTGCAAAAGATAAGTCTCAGGCAAAAGCCCAATATGACAAGATGGTTGCTGATTTGGAACAAGAAAATATTCAAGTGAAAAAGAAGCTGGATGAATACAAAACCATGGGAAAAGAAGATTGGGAAAAATTCAAAATTGAATTAAAAAAAGATGTTGACAAAGTGAATGCAGATCTGAAGGAATTAAAAGACAAAATTTTTAAATAACCTCAGTAAAGTTAATCAGTTTATAAAAACAATAAAAAAATTACGATTATGAAAGACACGAAATTACTTTTGATAATAACAGCCGGCTTAATTGCTGTATTGCTGTTCACATCATGCAGCACAATGAAAAATAATGATTTTTCAAGACAGAAATATACTCATTTTAAAAAAGGTGAATCAACAGTCATTCTCAATAAAACTGTAAAAGAGAAAAAAGAAGTTGACAAGAATCCAGTAAATACAAATACCACTGAAATTGCTGAAGATTATAAGCTATCTGCTTCTGCAACCATTGGTGAACAAGCTGATCTGTCTAATAAAATGCCCGATCAAAAAATTGTATCTGAATCAGGTATTACAGTGACAAATGTGCGTTCTGAACCGAATGAAGCAATAAAGTCAAAAATCAACAGAAAAGAAACAAGTTTTAGGAATAGCCTGTTTAAAAGTAGTAG
>CAISZK010000106.1 GCA_903889915.1 uncultured Bacteroidota bacterium | reverse complement strand
TTCGGGCGCCATTTTAACTATTGATGCAGGAGGAGCGCTTACAGTTAATGGTACGACAACATTAAATGCAGCACAGTGTCTTGTTCTGAAAGCAGATTCTATTCATGGTACCGCTTCATTTATTGACAACGGATTTGCAGGCACAGGTACTGCAAGAATTGAAAAATATTTATACACAGGCCGCTGGTGGTATATAGGCTCACCTGTTGTTGCTATAACCGGTTCAGGAGCTTATGGTCCTTTATCAACAACGCCAAGCACTGGTACACGTGATCTATACTGGAACGAACCAACACATGCTTATGTTACTGTAGTAAGTAGCGATAATCTTGTCCCAATGAAAGGGTATGCATTCCAGAACTACAACAAAACTGCAGTGGTGGCAACATATACGGGCACACCCAACACAGGAAATATGACTGTAAACCTCACGCGCACTTCTGGAACAAAAGAAGGTTTTAATTTAATCAGCAATCCTTATCCTTCAGCAATCAGCGTTGGAAGCCAGAAAGCGCCACAGGCAGGATTGACCACTACAAATATTGAATCAACTATTCAGTACAAAGTTCCCGGAACTTTTGCAACATGGAATTCGATGGGCAGCGGTACAGGAGTTAACGGTGGAGGACAAACAATTCCTGCTATGCAGGGTTTCTGGGTTCGTGTAAAATCAGGCTATACTACCGGAAGTATTAAACTGACAAATGCTATGAGGGTGCAAAGTTCGCAATCAGCTTATAAATTAACTGATCTTTCAAATTTATTCCGCATCCAGGTTGCAAGAGATACGATGGTTGATGAATCCGTAGTTACTTTCTATACTGATGCACTTGCAGGATATGATGATTATGATTCACAAAAAATGCTTTCTGATGAGATCAGTTATCCTCAATTATATTCAGTTACATCCGACAATGTACAGGTAGCTATCAACGGACAACCGGTGCTGGTATCAGGATCAGAGCGCATAGTTCCACTTGGTTTTGTAACTTATGTGGCAGGTACATTTAAAATCACTGCTTCGAACCTTACCCAGTTTGATGCCAACACAACCGTTTATCTTGAAGATGTTACCCTGCATACAACACAAAATCTTTCGTCAAACAAAACCTACACATTTACATCAGGTACAGGAACATTCAACAGCCGCTTTAAACTGCATTTCGTTTACCTTACTTCCAACCCGCTGCCGATACAGTTGATGAGTTTCGATGCAAAATGCACCAATAGCATTGTGGATATTCATTGGACAACCGCAACAGAAACAAATAATGATTACTTCACCATTGAAAGAAGCACAGATGCCACAAATTGGGAATTAGTATCTAAAGTAACCGGAGCAGGCAACAGCAACAGTGTTTTGAATTATTCAGCAAAAGATAATGCACCCGTCAGCGGCGTCTCCTATTACAGGCTGAAACAAACTGATTATAACGGACAAACTGAAACTTTTGGAGCTGTTGCAGTCAATTGTTCAGGAGAAACACAGCAGATGAGTATCTCTATTTATCCAAACCCATTTACCTCTGAAGTTACTGCTGAGTTAAAAAATATAACTTCGGAAACTGCTACAATTGATGTGTATGATGTTTTTGGAAGAAAAGTGTTTGCAAAAACCATAAGCCAGGATGAATTGAATCTGAAAGCATTTTCATTGAACCTGGCTGATCTTGCAAGTGGAATTTATTTCGTTGATTTTAAATCTGACTCTTATTCAGGAACAACAAAAATTATAAAAAAGTAAGAGATCAGATTATTGTAAAAAATATTGACTGAATGAGTAAACTAAAATAAGAAGATCATCAAATCCAGACCTGAATTGGTCTTGAAAGTTGCAGGATTTTGATACTCATTGGTGGCATTTATGAAGAGACAATCTTGTCCTGAACAAGGATGACTTGTCCTATATTGGGAAAAAATTAATGATGCTCTTAATTTATTAAGGGATATATTGTATTGATATACTGTGATTAAAAATTTGAAAATTTTATTGGCACGACTGTTGAATTATGGTTTAGTGAATTTAAAATTTACCATTATGACAACCATCAGTTCACCACTTTTCAAAGCAATAAACAGAATGAACAGATTCGCTGCCTTATCAATCTCCTTAATACTATGTAGTTTTGCACTCTCCGGACAGGGATTATACAACAACGGCGCAAAGATTGTAATTAAATCAGGCTCCAGTGTTGTGATAAATGGTCATTCAGGCAATTATCGCAATGAAACCCATAACAGTGATGGAACTATTGATCTTTCAGGAACATTAAAATTGGGAGGAAACTTCACGAATAATGTTGCAAACGCAGATGTTTTCAGCACAGTAAATGCAGGAAGTGAAGTTATCTTTGCCGGCAAGGGAAGTCAAACCATCGGAGGAACTTCAAATGCTGTTTTCACCTTTGGTAAAGTTACAGTAAACAATGGCGATACCACTCAAATCATGGCAGGGAAAGATGTTACTCTCACCGGAGCGATGACAAATAATGGCACATTTATTCTAAAATCCGACCCATCAGGTACTGCAAGTTTTATTGATAACGGAACGATCACAGGAAGCGGTATTGCAAAAGTTGAAAAGTATCTTACTTCAGGTCGCTGGTGGTACATAGGTTCGCCAGTTGTTTCCACAAGCGGTTACAATGCTTATGGTCCTTTGTCTTCAGTACCAAGTACAGGAACCCGCGAATTATACTGGAATGAAAATACTCATGCTTACGTTACCGTGGTTAATTCAGACAATCTGGTTCCAATGAAAGGTTATGCATTCAGGGAATATGATGCAAGCCCTTTGACAGCTTCATATACCGGCAATCTCAACACAGGAACAATAGGCGGAACAACCAATCTTTCGAGAACAACAGGAACCAAAGAAGGTTTTAACCTGATTAGCAATCCTTACCCGTCAGCTATCAGGGTAGGAAGCCAGAAGGATACATCGTCAGGACTGACAACAACCAATATTGAACCTACAATTCAATTCAAAGTTCCCGGAACTTTTGCCACCTGGAATTCAATGGGAAGCGGAGCAGGAGTGAATGGTGGAACACAGTATATCCCCGCCATGCAGGCATTCTGGGTACGTGTGAAAGCAGGGCATACTACCGGTGGTATTCAGATCAACAACGCTATGAGAGTTCACAACTATCAGAAGTTTTTTAAGCTTACCGATCCATCAAATTTATTCCGTATCCAGGTTGCAAGAGATACAATGTCTGATGAATCAGTTGTTACCTTCTACCCTTCTGCACTTGCCGGATTTGATGATTACGATTCACAAAAAATGTTGTCCGACGAAGTTAGTTATCCTCAGTTGTATTCTCTCACAGCCGATAACAGCCAGGTTGCAATCAATGGTCAGCCGGACCTGGTTTCAGGCGTTGAACGTATAGTACCCATGGGCTTTCTAACAAATGTTGCAGGAACATTTACAATAAGCGCTACCAACCTTACACAATTTGATGCCAATACCATTGTTTATCTTGAAGATGTTACTTTGCATACTACACAGAATCTTTCTACAAATAAAACTTATACCTTCACATCTGGTACAGGAACATTCAACAACCGTTTCAAATTGCATTTCAATTATAAAATTTCAAACCCGCTACCCATTCAATTGCTCAGCTTTGATGCAAAATGTACAAACAACACAGTTGATATTAACTGGTCAACTGCCACAGAAACCAACAATGATTATTTTACAATTGAACGCAGCACAGATGCATCTGACTGGACATTCGTAGCCAAAGTAGCAGGCTCAGGAAACAGCAACAATGTTATAAACTATACTGCAAAAGACATCACTCCTGTTAATGGCATTTCATACTACAGGCTCAAACAAACAGATTTCAACGGACAGACCAAAACTTTCAACACAGTAATTGTAAATTGCTCGGAAGAAACTTCACAAGTCAGTGTTTCTTATTATCCCAATCCCTTCACATCAGAAGTGTCTGTTGAGATCAGCAATGCAGTTTCAGACAATGCAATGATCAATGTTTATGATGTGGTTGGCAGAAAAGTTTTCTCTAAAACAATAAGCCAGGATGAAATTTCACTTAAAGCATTTACGCTGAATTTAGCTGATCTTACCAATGGTGTTTATTTCGTTGAATTCACGACAGACGGTTTTTCAGGAGTAACAAAGGTTGTAAAGCATTAAGAATTCCGGTTTGTTCTTTTGAACAATATTTTGCCTATCTTTAAAGTCTCAAAATTTTAAAGAATGTACCCGGGCATAGACATTAACATTGAAGACTTTGATTACAATCTCCCTGACGAAAAGATAGCCCAGTTTCCGCTTGAAAAGAGAGATCTTTCCCGTTTGCTCTATTACAATTATTTTAATGATCAGTTTGAACAGGATATTTTCTATAATATTCCTGGTCATCTTCCACCAAAAAGTTTTTTGGTTCTGAATGATTCAAGAGTAATACATGCCCGGCTTTTATTTAAAAAAGAAAGTGGTTCTCTTATTGAAATTTTCTGTCTTGAGCCAGTAAACACCGATATTCAAAATGCATTCAGTCAAAAAGGGAGCGCTGTGTGGAAATGCCTTGTCGGTAATAACAAAAGATGGAAATCGGGTGAACTGTGTATTGAAAGAGAAGGTGCAAGGTTGTTTGCTGAAAAGATATCGCAGGAAGGGGACAATTTCAATATTGGATTTTCATGGAAACCGCTTAGCCTTGATTTTAGTGATGTGCAGGAAATTTTCGGAAAGGTTCCTTTGCCTCCCTACATCAGTCGCGATGCTGTAGAAAGTGATGACATCCGCTACCAGACTGTGTTTGCAAAGACAAAAGGTTCTGTAGCTGCACCAACAGCAGGGCTGCATTTCACTGAACAAATGCTGAAAGAAATGAATTTACTTGGCTTCAAAACAATGAATCTCACATTACATGTTGGAGCAGGAACTTTCAAACCTGTGACATCACAAAACATTGCCGGTCATGAAATGCATGAGGAACATTTCAGTGTGAGCAGTCAATTGATAAATACTATCATTCAACAAACAGCTGAAAAGGCGCCGATCATTCCTGTAGGTACCACCTCAGCCCGTACACTCGAAAGCCTTTACTGGATGGGTGTGAAAGCAATTTTAAAGCTTGACCACGTCAACAATCTTGAACAGTGGGAGCCTTATGAACTCAATGCAGCCGGTATAAATGTGAGTGATTCGATGACAGCTTTATTGCAGCAAATGAGTGATCGCAAAACAACATACTTTGAAGGGACCACAAGAATGATCATTGTGCCCGGGTATGAATTTAAAATTGCCGGTGGCATGATTACCAATTTTCATCAGCCACGGAGTACCCTGTTATTGCTTGTGGCTGCAATGATAGGTGATAAATGGAAAGAAGCTTATCGTTTTGCCCTGGATAATGATTTCAGATTTCTGAGCTATGGCGATTGTTGTCTTTTCCTGAATAAAAAATAACACTAAGTGAAACTTTCAAAATAAGTTTCCCGCATTATTTCATCGAAGTACGAATTTTTTACGAATTTACGAAGTACGAAAGCGCTGACAGTTTCGTAGTTCGCATGTTTGTACCTTTTTTCGTAATTCGATATAATAATGTTTTTTAATGATTTTGTTTTAATCTATTTGCTAAAGAACTTTTGTTACGTTCACTGCATTTATTCCTTTTTTCCCTTCTTCAAGGTCGAATGATACCTTGTCATTCTCGCGGATACTTTCCTTTAATCCACTTGAGTGTACGAAGTATTCTTTTTCTGAGCCTTCGTCTTTAATGAATCCAAATCCTTTGAAATCATTGTAAAATTTTACTGTTCCTGTTTTCATGGCTTAATTGTTTTACTGATAAATTGTTTAATTGTTTTGCATGTTCATATTTGCCAAGGGATACGTTGATATTTTAATCTGATTTTACCCTTTTCATTCTTTGCGACTTTGCGTGAAAATGTTTTTGAATTTAATTCTAAATTTCTCTTCTGTATTTGTTCTTTTTCAACCCGTAAACTGAACGGAAATGGTAGCCATAGATCGAATATGAAATTGCGTCCACTATTGATCCCGGTTTTCTAAACAATGTCCAGAACATAAATTTCCAATAGTCGGCCCTGCCCCTGTTGATGACCCCGATGATAATGATAGACCTGACAAAAGCCCTCAGTGTAACAAAATTTATACTGAATGGTTTTGAAATACGCGGTTTGTAATTGAGCAGTAGTTTGCGGATGCGTTTATAATAAGGCTTGGTGGTGTAGATGTCGTGGATGATTTTTTTATAACCGGCAATCAATTCAGAGGAGTTCATGCGTGGGATGAAGTTCATCGAGAGGTCGGTGTTGTTGCCGCTTGAAGCGCTGATCAGCCTGTTCTCAGATTTCATACGGTCATAAAGTTTCGTGTTCTTTGGAGCATTGAGCAATCCAACCATGGCCGACACAATTCCGCTTTGCTGAATAAAATCTATCTGACGCTGAAAAACTGATGATGAGTCACTGTCAAAACCAACAATAAAACCACCTGTAACCTGCAGGCCGGCATTCTGAATTTTCTTAATGCTTTGCAACAGATCCCTGTTATTGTTTTGCACTTTATTGCATGCCTGCAGCGAATTTTCATCAGGGGTTTCTATTCCGATAAATACAGTATTAAAGCCGGTGTCGGTCATCAGTGACATCAGTTCATCGTCGTCGGCAAGGTTGATTGAAGCTTCGGTATTGAAAGTAAAAGGATAGCTGTGTTGCTGCATCCATGCTTTCATAGCGGGAAGCAGATCGGTTTTAATAACATGTTTGTTTCCGATAAAATTGTCATCCACTATAAAAATATTTCCGCGCCAGTTAAGTTCAAATAACCTTTGAAGTTCACCGATGATTTGCTGCGTGGATTTCATTCTCACTTTATGCCCCAGCAGCGAAGTTATTTCACAGAAATCGCAGGAAAACGGACAGCCGCGCGAAACCTGGATGTTCATGGAGTGATAATTTTTTCTGGACAATAAATGATAATCGGGAACCGGAGTGAAAGTAATATCGGGATATTCGGAAGTCTGATAAATTTTCTTTGCACAGCCATTCTCCAGGTCTTTCAGAAAAGGATCTAAAGTAATTTCGGCTTCGTTCAGTATCATGTGGTCAATTTGGGGATAATTCTGAGGCTCCTGTGTGAACAGCGGGCCTCCGGCAACTATCTTAACGCCTTGTTTCTGGCATTCTGTAATTATATAATCTACCGACTCTTTTTGAATGTACATGGCGCTGATGAAAACATAATCAGCCCATTGAATGTCCTTGGTTTTGAGTGGTGCGACATTCAAATCCACCAGTTTTTTCTCCCACGTTGAGGGCAGCATGGCCGACACAGTGATCAATCCCAGCGGGGGTGTTGCTGCTTTTTTTGACACAAAACGCAATGCGTGTTTAAGACTCCAGAAGGAATCAGGATAATGCGGATGAACCAATAAGATTTTCATGTTTTGCTGAATTAAAATAATTAATGCTATCCTTACGGGCATCAGCTGATCGGAGCAGGCGGGATAGAAAAAAGAGTGTGTTGAACTGCGGTTATTTTTCCTGTTTTTTTCAGCAGGGGATAAAATAGAAAGGAGTTACTTCTTCACAAACTAGGATGCAAAGATAGGGATTAATATTGAGGATTTGCAATTTGGGTGAAGAAATGTGCAAATAAGAAATAAGTCCAAAGATCAAAATTCCAAATTCCAAATTCCAAGATCCGGAGATTGGAGGGGTGAGAGGAAATGTTAGGGGTTTAAACTTTTGTAAAGTGAAGAAAACTTTTGAAAAGCAGGAAAAGCATCAAAGATGTACGTTGTAACTATGTTTCTAATTTGAAGACAAAGAAGAATCCTGGCTATGAGTGAACGATTATTATACTGTACTCCGGGAATAATGTATTGTAGTGCCGTAATAATGTACATTACTCTGAGAGTAATACACTGTAGTGCCAGAATACAGTACATTACTCCGGGAATAATGTACTGTACTGCCGGAATAATGTACATTACTCTGGGAGTAATACACTGTAGTGCCAGAATACAGTACATTACTCTGGGAATAATGTACTGTACTGCCGGAATAATGTACATTACTCTGGGAGTAATATACTGTAGTGTTGGAATAATGTACATTACTCCGGGAGTAATGTACATTATAATTGGGGTGTATCCCTGGAAAAGACCTCTTCCCTGTATCAGTTTATCAATTCATCACATTACTTATGTGATGGTTATGAGAATGATATGTTTCGAATTAATAAGAAAGTTTCAGAGAAAATCAAATCAAGCCACACTATTCAAAGTAACAGTAAAGGTGCTTCCCGCTCCAAACTCACTTTCCACAGTGATTAGTCCGCCCTGTGCTTCTATAAATTCTTTGCTGATGGTGAGGCCAAGTCCAGTTCCTTCTTTCTTGGTGCCTGGCACACGGAAATAGCGGTCGAAAATCTTGTCTTTGTATTGTGGTGAAATTCCCTGTCCGGTATCTTTCACGGAGAATTTTACTTTGTTGTTTTCGGAAGTTATACTTAAATAAATTATTGAATTGTCATGGGAATATCGGATGGCATTTGAAATAAGATTGGTCAAAACCCAGGCAGTTTTATCATTGTCGGCCTGAATCCGGGGCAATCCTTCAGGGCAGCTTACATCGAATTTAATTTGCTTTTGCTCTGCTTGTGTTTTTGTAGCATTTACTGCTATGGTTAAAATTTCAGCAGGGTCGGCGGGCATGATGGAGAGCTGGATATTGCCACTTTCAACCTGCGTCATATTGAGCAGTTCGCTGGTGATGATCAGCAGACGGTTGGCATCGTCCTTGATGCTGTCAACAAGGTTTTTTTGCTCTGCATTCAGATTGCCTATTTGCTCGTTTTCCAAAAGTTGCAAACTCATTTTGATGGAGGAAATAGGTGTTTTAAATTCGTGCGAAATAGTTGCAATAAAATTTGTTTTGGCAAAATCCAGTTCTTTGTATTGTGTCACATTTCTTAAAACAAGCACATGCCCTATGATGGTCTGGGTTTCTTCACCGGTAGGCTTGATAGAAATATGCAGTGTTTCTTTCTCAAAATAACTCTCTTTTCCATCGGCATAAATTACCAGCGGATTGGCTTTGCTTTTCTCATCATTATTATCTTCGGTCATCAGGTCTTTTACAAGGGAACGGATCAAATCATTATGAAGGGCCAGGGATGTTGCCGGCTGACCGACAAAATCAGCATGACTGAGTCCTGTGATCTTGATGGCTTCTTCGTTGGCAAAGATCACCTTCAGGTTTTCATCAAGTCCGATAACAGGGTCCTGCATGTTGTTGATAAGCGCTTCGATCCGCTTTTTTTCGATCATCAGTTTTGCCAAGTTGCTGTTGTTATATTCCTGCAGTTTTTCGGCCATAGAGTTGAACGACTTTGCCAACTCTCCGTATTCACTGTGACTTTCAAAATGCACACGTTCCGAATATTTTCGTTCGGAGATTAGCTTGATGCTTTCCATTAATTCCTTGATAGGATTTGCAATGCTTGATGGAAGATTGATCAATAATGTGAATGCAATAAGAATACACAATGTGCCGGTAATGGCGATCCAGAAGTTGGCGGTGTTGGCGGTTTCCTTGGCCAGATCACTTTTCCTTTGAATGCCCTGCATATTCATTTCCATCAGCCTGTAGATTTCTTTTCGCATTGTCGGAATGATGGAGTTGTCAACTTTCCCTGATTTGAAAAGTTCAAAATTATTGCGCAGGTCAATTGTGGTTTCTTTTTCACCGATCTCGGTGATGTTGGCTTCCTGTTTTTTCAGGTTCGCTTCAAAGGTTTTTGTCGCTTGCTGGCTATTATCATCAAGGGTTGACAGCATATTCCTTGCATAAACCAGCGTGTTGTAATTGGCAACAAGAATATTTTCAGTGTCTGATTTCATCACATTAATATAGCCTATCCCTGCGACACCAAGCAATATGATGAAGAGAAATAATAAACCCATTCCCAGGGTAAGTTTAGTTTTTACTTTCATTTAGGATAGTATTGCGAGATCAATATGTGTTGATGATAATTTCGAAAGGAGTTCGTTGAAAACATTCGTAGCAAGTATGATCTTCCACAAACTCAAATGTGGTTTGCCAATGCAGATGGTTGTGATGTTGTGTACACCTGCCTGTTCAATGATGGCTTTTGAAACAGAAGAACTCTCCACCTTGATAATTTCAGCTCCCAGTTCAGTGGCAAGCTTGAAATTGTTGATCAGGTAACGTTGTTTGTCCAAAGCAATATTGTCGGCGCTTTCGGCAGGAGTTTGCACATAGAGCACATACCATTTGCAATTATAAAAGTTGGCAAGGCGTGCGGCTTTGCGGATCACATTTTTGGCTGTTTTCTCGTTGCTGCTGATGCATGCCAAAAATCTTTCGTGGATGAAAGCCTCGTCCCTGCTCACTTCGGTTTCAACTTTTCTCTCCACCTGCGAGGCCACTTCTTTTAAAGCCAACTCTCTTAGCTGTAAAATATTTTCGCTCTTAAAAAAGTTGTTGAGTGCCGCCTGAATTTTTTCTGCATGGTAGATCTTTCCTTCCTTCAACCGGGTGATCAAATCATCGGCAGTCAGGTCTATATTCACCACCTCATCGGCCTGAGCCAATATACTATCGGGGATGCGCTCCTTTACTTCAATTCCTGAGATCTGCTTTACTTCCTCATTCAAACTTTCAATATGCTGAATGTTCACTGCAGAAATTACATTGATGCCTGCCGAAAGAATATCGAGCACATCCTGCCAGCGTTTCTCATTCTTGCTGCCTTCAATATTTGTGTGGGCCAGTTCATCCACGATCACCACTTCGGGACGCAAATTAATAATGGCCTGCACATCCATTTCCTCCAGTTCTTTTCCCTTATAATAAAGTCTTCTCCTCGGAATTATCGGCAAACCTTCGAGCAACATCTCTGTTTCTTTACGCCCGTGCGTTTCCACATAGCCAATGTTCACATCAATGCCATTTTTCAAAAGAGTGTGCGCTTCTTTCAGCATACGGTAAGTCTTGCCCACACCGGCAATCATGCCAATGTAAATTTTGAACTTACCTCTTCTTGACTTCTTTATTAAGTCGAGAAACTGTTGAACCGTTTTGTCTTTATCGGGCATTGGGATTGAATGTCTTTTAATGTTTTTACAAAATTACAACTATTTCATGTCATCCAAAGCAAGATTCAATTTTAATACAATGATTTTTTCATAATCAATATAATGGTGAACCGCCTTTTCATTATCATACTTCTTTAAACATTAAAAAGCAATTGCTAAAGATGTTGTTATAAAATATTTTTGATTGTTTGGAACATCGTCTTTGTTTAATGAAAATATCTTGTCTTTGCTTTTTAGTCCTCTTCCTTCAATTCTCCATAATACATTATCACGAATTGCGTAATCCAGATTTAAAGAATATCCAATTGTTTGAAAACCATTTGGAGTGCCTGTGGCAATCAAGATTCCATTTTCATCATTGTAATATTCTCCCCGAACAGACATTGCCAGCTTGTTGCAACATTGATAGTGCAGAATTATTACCGGACTATACAGCGTGTTGTATTTACTGTTGCCCTTACTTTTTTGTTCCATGCAATAATCAAAACCAAGTGTGGTTCTGAATTTATCCGTTAGATTAAGCAACGCATACAGATTATGATAATAGCGCATTTGAGCAACAGAATCCGGTTTATCATTTCCTATAAATGTGCTATAGTTCAGTGTAACTTTTTTGTTTGGAGTAAAAGTAATTTGTGTTCCAAAACATAGAGTACTATTTTCATCAACACGTGCGATCCGCTGCCAGCCATTTAAATATAATGCAGATAGAAACCATTTGCCTTTGTCGGAAGTGTAACCTAATTTAACTCCGCTTTCATAACTTGGAGTATTGTCTCCAATTATACAACGTGTAAGAGCATCACAACTTTCCCCAACCGGACTTTCAAATCCAATATGTGAAGGAAGCACCCCAGCATCTAACCATAAATTTTTCTTCTTGCTCAATTTTACTCCAATATTTGCCTGCCATAAATTTCTCAGCAAGGGTTGTTCTACAATTTGATTGTACTGAGCCCATGTACCCGCCATTAATCCGAAATTTCCACGGACATTTTTTGTAGTATAATTTGCATTAATAAATCCGAGATTCAAAGTTACTTCATTATTCCTTTCAAAATTATAAATAAAAGGGGCTTGCTCATGATCATCATGGTCAAGAATATCATAACTATAATACGCTTCAACATAACCTGAAATTGATAGTGGAGATTTACTACTGTCTTTTTGTGCAAATGATGCTGATATAATCAGCGAAAGCATTGCAGTAAGAATTTTTTTCATTATGTTTTTATTTTTTATCTTGGTTGTATCATGCGTTAAGCGGGATATAATATATGTTCTCTCCGGCTATTTCATTTGGAAACAAGCAATTTTCATCTTTCCTGTCATTATAGGAAATAACATCAGCTAAGTGTTTCAGACAATCTTTTTTTAGATTTACAGGTAACATTTTTTTAATTAATTCATGGATGGGTGAAACAATTTCAATAAGTGATGAAACAGAAAAAACATAAACCTTTTCAACTGCCGATTTTACTGCAATATTTCCTTTTCTTAATAATTTCGCAGCAATATTAAAGCATGATTTCAATTTGTCAATGTTTCCAATCTCTGCACATCTTTTCGTGTAACCTGCAAAACTTTGCATTATTTCAAAAATGTTCTTTTTATTTTTTCCTCCCGAAATTTCGAGATTTATTTCCGGTAATTCTTTTTCAAGAATGTACGGCACTTCTTCTTCTGTGATCATAATTTTAATAATTTAAAATATTAAATGATATGTTTTCTTTTCACAACCTATTTCTTAAAAATTCAAAGAATAAATATCCGATAAGTGAGAAAATAATTGCTATTGTAAAATTTGCCATAGTAAAAATATCTTGTATAGCCCAAATCAAACCTTTATTTTGTCCTGATCCCGAATGGGTAAATTCGCCCATCAAAAGATTTGTGTAAAAAAGGAAAACAATAAATCCAACTTCAAGAACAACCCTCCAAAAAGGAGTTAACTTTTTCTTACTTTGTTGTTCATTCATTGTTTTGCAGGCTTCTTTGTTTATTAAAAATCTTTACAGTGATCTTATCTTCTGTACATGCTAAATTTTAAATTAAGACAATCTGTTTTATTTCAAATTATCCAAAGCAAGATTCAGTTTTAGCACATTGATTTTTTCAGGTCCGAATAACCCAAACAATGGCTTTTCTGTGTTTTGTTCAATGAGAGATAATAATGTTGTTTCGGAAAGATTACGAATTTTAGCAATGCGACTTACCTGTATTTTAGCTGCCTGCACTGAAATATTTGGGTCTTCACCACTTCCCGATGCTGTAACAATATCGGAAGGAATTTCTGCCTTTTTCACTGTCGGATTATGGACTATGAAAGTATCAATCCTGTCTTGTACCGTTTGCAGGTAATCAGGATTTGAAGGTCCTTTATTGCTTGCGCCTGAACTTGCCGCATTGTAATCAACAGCCGAAGGACGTGACCAGAAATATTTATCATCGGTAAATTTCTGTGCGATGTTCTCATAGTATTTCTTTCCTTTGGATTCTATGATAAATCCCTTACCGTTGTTGGGTGCAAACTGTGCGATTCCATAAATCAAAAGTGTGTAGATCCCCATGAAGAAAACCATACAGATGAGGGTTAATTTTATTGCCGGAAGAAGGTTTGTTTTCATTTGTTTTCGTTTTTGTTTGTAGAGACGCAATGCATTGCGTCTGTACATTTCTATATTAAATTAAATAAATAGCGCTACAACAAGATCAATTAATTTTATCCCAATGAAGGGAGCGAGAATTCCACCCAGTCCGTAATAAAATAAATTCCTTCGTAACAATCTGCTTGCGCCAATTGGTTTGTAAGCAACTCCTTTTAATGCCAGTGGTATCAACAGTGGAATAATGATCGCATTGAAAATAATGGCTGAAAGAATGGCGCTCTGTGGTGAATGAAGGTTCATAATATTCAATGCCTGCAAAGCAGGTATGGATGCAATGAACAGCGCGGGAACTATTGCAAAGTATTTGGCCACATCATTGGCAATTGAAAAAGTGGTGAGTGTTCCGCGTGTCATCAGCAACTGTTTTCCAATTTCAACCACTTCGATCAGCTTGGTTGGGTCGTTGTCGAGGTCAACCATGTTGCCGGCTTCTTTGGCAGCAGCAGTGCCGCTGTTCATGGCAACACCCACATCGGCTTGTGCAAGTGCAGGAGCATCGTTGGTGCCATCGCCCATCATTGCCACGAGTTTTCCTCTTTGTTGCTCCTGCCGTATGTAGATCATTTTATCTTCCGGTTTTGCTTCGGCAATAAAATCATCAACACCGGCTTTTTCGGCAATAAATTTTGCTGTAAGCGGATTGTCGCCGGTAACCATCACCGTTTTCACACCCATTTTTCTCAAACGCTGAAATCTTTCCTGTATGCCCGGCTTGATGATGTCTTGCAATTCGATCACACCAATTATCTTTTCATTTTCCGAAACAACCAGTGGAGTTCCGCCATTGCCGGAAATAATTTTTACCCTTTCATCAATTTCATCCGTGTAAGCATTTCCTGCTTTTTCAGCATAACGCCTGATAGAATCCGAAGCACCTTTACGGATACGTGTGCCGTTATAATTTATTCCTGAACTTCTTGTTTCAGCAGTGAACTTGATGAAGCAGGGGTTTTCGATATTGTAACTTAATGGGTTTATTCCTGCCAGTTCAATGATGGATTTCCCTTCAGGAGTTTCATCAGCCATAGAACTCAGGACAACACATTTTACGAAATGTTTCTCATCTATTCCGGCTGCGGGATAGAAGTTGGTAGCCTTACGGTTTCCAATGGTAATGGTTCCTGTTTTGTCAAGAAGAATGGTATCGAGGTCGCCTGCCGTTTCAACAGCTTTCCCTGATTTAGCAATCACATTTGCCCTCAAAGCCCTGTCCATTCCTGCAATTCCAATTGCCGAAAGCAAGCCGCCAATTGTTGTAGGTATCAGGCAAACAAAAAGTGAAATGTAAGCGGAAATAGGAATGGCAGTTTTTGCATATTCAGCAAAAGGAGCCAGCGAAGCGCATACAATAATAAATATGAGTGTGAATCCGGCAAGGAGAATAATGAGGGCTATTTCGTTCGGTGTTTTCTGACGTGTTGCACTTTCTACCAGTGCAATCATTTTATCAAGGAAACTTTCGCCCGGTTTTGTTGTCACCAACACTTTGATTTTATCGGATAAAACTTTTGTGCCTCCAGTCACCGAATTCTTATCACCGCCTGATTCACGAATAACAGGAGCGCTTTCACCTGTGATTGCTGATTCATCTATGCTTGCAATTCCTTCAATGATCTCACCATCGGAAGGAACAATATCACCCGTTTCGCAAATAAAAACATCGCCTTTTATTAACTGTGAACTGCTGACTGTTATTAGCTCTCCATTCACCAGTTTCCTGGCAGGCGTTTCTTCTCTTGTTTTGCGAAGCGAATCAGCCTGTGCTTTACCTCTTGCTTCTGCAATGGCTTCTGCAAAGTTTGCGAACAGCACTGTAAAAAGCAGAATTAAAAATATGATGAAATTATAAAGGAATGAACCCTGCGATTTTTCACCTGAAAGTATCCATAAGCATACGCCAAGTATTACCACTGCTCCTATTTCAACTGTAAACATTACAGGGTTGCGAAAAAGAATTTTCGGATTGAGTTTAATGAATGATTGTCTGAGAGCCTCATTCACAAGTTCCGGTTCAAATAGTTTTGTCTGTCTTTGTCTTTTCATTGTTTTATTTTTTTTAATGTGCAAATAAGGTAAAATGTTCAGCTAAGGGCCCCATTGCTAAAGCGGTGAAAAATGATAATCCAACCAGTACCACTATCACCGCGAATACCATGACACCAAATGTTCCTGTGTCTGTTTTTAATGTTCCCGAACTTTCAGGAATGAATTTTTTATTTGCTAATAATCCTGCAATCGCTACCGGACCAATAATAGGAAGGAAGCGGGAAAGCAGCATCACTATGCCACAGCTAACATTCCAGAACACAGAAGGAGTATCTCCCAAACCCTCGAATCCGCTGCCATTATTTGCAGATGAAGATGTGAATTCATACAGCATCTCAGAAAAACCATGATAACCCGGATTGTTGAGCCATCCAGCCAAATAGTGAGGATATTCAGCATATAGATAAGTTGATATTGCTGTTCCCGTAAGAATTAAAAATGGGTGAATGAGAAAAATTATCATGGCTATTTTCATTTCACGTGCTTCAATTTTCTTCCCTAAAAATTCCGGCGTTCGCCCGACCATTAAGCCGCTAATGAATACAGCTATGATGATGAAAATATAAAAGTTCAGAAAACCTACTCCCACTCCACCGTATATTGAATTAATCATCATTCCAAGCATTGCACACATGCCTGAAATTGGCATGGAACTGTCGTGCATGGAATTCACAGAGCCATTGGAAGTGTTCGTGGTTGTTATTTCCCATAGTGCAGAGGCAGCAGGGCCAAACCGCATTTCCTTTCCTTCCATATTTCCGAAAGGTTGGGATATTCCCATTTTTTCAATAGCGGGATTTCCTTTCATCTCATAATAAACAGTAGGAGCCAATAAAATTAGCGAAGAAACAGTCATCACACCGAAAATCATCCAGGCTAATTTTTTTCTTTTCAAATAAAATCCAAGTGCAAAAACCATTGCAGTGGCGATGAGAAAAATGGAGCAATCCTCAACAGCGTTTGTAAGGTAATCTGGATTCTCAAAAGGCACTGCTGAATTAGCGCCGAAGTAGCCTCCTCCGTTAGTTCCAAGTTGCTTGATAGCAATCATGCCGGCAGCAGGACCTGTAGATACATGCATTGTATCACCTTGCAGACTTATCATTGTATCTTTTCCGTTGAAAGTTTGCGGTGAGCCCCGGAAAATAAGAATAGCTGCAACTATAATGGCAAGCGGTAACAATATCCTGGTACAAGATTTTAAAAAGTAATTATAGAAATTACCCAACTTATCGGTTGTCCTGTTTTTCAAAGCATTAAATACTATTGCACATGCCGCAATGCCTGTACCTGCACTGATAAACTGAAACAACTGAAGCGTCAATTGTCCCATATAAGACATCATTGTTTCGCCCGAATAGTGCTGCAGATTTGTGTTTGAAACAAAACTTACAGTAGTATTAAATGCACAGTCAGCAGTCATAGATGGATTGCCATCAGGGTTCAAAGGAAGCCATCCCTGGCACATCAGTACCAGCATGCCAAGCAGGAACCAAACTGCGTTAATTACAAGCAATGCAACCATGCTTTGCTTCCAGTTCATCTCATTTGCAGCATCAATACCGCTCAGACGGAAAAAGAATTTTTCCATCGGGTTGAAAACCGGGTCGAGAAAAGTTTTTTCTCCTGCAAATACTTTTGCAATGTATTTACCCAACGGATAAGCAAGCGCAAGCGTTCCGAAGAAGATGACAATGATTCCAAGAATTTCTGTGTTCATTTTTGTTTGATATTAATTATTAGAAATGGAATAACATCTGGCTTTTAGGAAAATGATGTAAAACATTGAGATTGTAAAAAGCAATACAATTACAATTAAAATTACATCTTTTAACTTTTGCCATTTAATTTTTAAAATTTTTCTGGTTTAAGCAGAACGTAACACATGTAGCCGAAAACTACAATTGTTATAATAAATAATACTATCATTTTATTTAGTTATTAGTTGATTCAATTTTAGTGTCATTGCATCTTTTTAAATCTGTTGATAATTCTTTTTCTTCTTCTTCATAAAATTTATATGGTTTCAAAATTTTATATAAAAGATAAACCAAAGCTGCAAATCCTGTTAATAATGCAACTGTTGTCATTTTATTAAATTTTTTCAAAAAAGTTAATGGATTTATAAAATATGATAAAGCCAAGTAGTCCGGATAAAATAAGAATGATTGTCATAATACAATTGTTTTTTTAATGTTGCCAATTACATTTCAATTAACGTTCCAATGTTTGCCTTGCCCTGCTAAACGGCTAAGGAGCAATTGAGATAATAAAAAAGGATGGTTAAGGTCAGGGAAAAACCCTATCGTTTTGAAAGGGGGCCGACTATCGTTTTGAAAAAAAATCAGACAATATTGTACTCGTCCAGTTTTCTGTAAAGAGTTGTCAAAGCAATGTTGAGTAGGCGGGCGGTTTCGGTTTTATTCCCGTTGGTGTAGTTCATCACTTTTTGGATATGGAGCTTCTCGGCGCTGTTGAGGTCAAAAGCCGAAAGTTGTTTGCCTTTTTTGTTGTGTACGGCATTGTTTTGTAGTTCCAGGGGCAATGATTGCAATGTGATCTCATCGCCGGTGGTTAGTATCACGCTTCGTTCGATAATATTTTTCAGTTCGCGGATATTGCCGTTCCAGGTGTGCAGCTTCAGAGCTTCGAGGCAATCATCAGAAACTTTACTGATCTTTTTGTTGATCTTTGTTGATAATATGCTAACGAAAAACTTTGTCAGAGGCTCAATGTCGCTGATCCTTTCGCGCAGGGCAGGCAAATGGATCTGGAAAACAGAGATACGGTAGAACAGGTCTTCCCTGAAATTTCCGGCTGCAATTTCATCCTTCAAATTCTTGTTGGTTGCTGCCATTATCCGCACATTCACCCTTGTGGGTTTGCTCTCGCCGACTTTAATGAACTCGCCGCTTTCGATCACGCGCAGCAGTTTTGCCTGCAATTCCAGGGCCATTTCGCCAATCTCATCCAGGAAAATGGTTCCGTTGTTGGCCTCTTCAAAAAGGCCTTTATGATCATTTGAAGCACCTGTAAATGCGCCGGCTTTGTGGCCGAACATTTCACTTTCGAGAAGTTCTTTGTTGAAAGCGGAACAATTGATGATCACAAAGTTTTTATTCCTGCGAAGGCCTGCCTGATGTATGGCCTGTGCAAAGACTTCCTTGCCGGTACCGGTTTCGCCGGTAAGCAGGACGGTGGTGTCGGTTTGCGCCACTTTGCGGGCAAGGTCGGCAGCCTGCTGAATGACTTTGGATTTACCTATAATACCATCGAAAGAATACCTGCTGTCCAATTGTTTTTCGAGGTGCTGAACGCGTTTTGACAGCTCCGCTTTTTCAATAGCGCGATAGAGCAGAGGGATGATCTTGTTGTTATCGTCGCCTTTGGTGATGTAATCAAAAGCGCCGTTCTTGATTGCCTGCACGCCATCGGGAATGTTGCCGTAAGCCGTGAGAAGAATGACCTCGACAAGGGGATATTTGTCTTTAATGATCTTCGAAAGCTCCACACCGTTGCCATCAGGCAGTTTCACATCGCAGAGCACCACATCAATGTCGGACTGTGCGAGTTTTTTTAAAGCCGACCTGCAGTCGCCTGCCTGAAGCACTTCAAAGCCTTCAAGGCCGATGATCCTGGAGAGAAGTATTCTGAGCTTTTCCTCATCGTCTATGATCAATATTGTTTTCAAAGTATATGGTTCATCAGGAGGTACAAAATTACAGTAATTTTAAATACTCAGGATTAAAAAGGGAGTAATTTAAAGATCCAAGTCTCAAATTCCAGGAACCAAATTCCAAATTCCAGGAACCAAATTCCAGGAACCAAATTCCAAGGGAAGGGAGAATGTGGGGGTGGAATCAGGGGGGCAATTCATGAAATGGAAAATGAGGATGAACTTATTTTCACAAGCATTTGAAACGAGGGTGGACAATGTAACTTTTGTGCGGCAATTTGATTGCTGACATAATGACCTGTTTTTTTTAAAATTTGTTGGCTGTTTCTTCAAAAAATGGAAAAAATATGACACAAAGTCAGCTCAATGCTTGTAGAAATGCACTAAATGTTAAATTAAATGCTCTCAATGGATGTCTGAGAGTGCTCCATTCTTGTAGAAATGTGCTCAATGGAAGTCTGAGAGTGCTCCATACTTGTAGAAATGCTCTCAATGGATGTCTGAGAGCGCTCCATGCTTGTAGAAATGTGCTCCATTCTTGTAGAAATGTGCTCCATGGATATCTGAGAGTGCTCCATACTTGTAGAAATGCACTCAATTGAAATCTGAGACCGCTCAATACAAATCTAAGATCATTGAAGACAAATCCGTGAATGCACAATGGAGATATAAGATCAAATAAAAAAAGATTAAGCGTTTTAAAAAAAATCAAGGAGTATTGATTGAAGATCTAAAAAGAGAAAATTGATGATAGTAAATTGAAATTTGAAATTAGGAGTACGCGTTGGGAAACGCGCAACAACATTAGAATTGCAAATCCCTGCCGGCGGAAAAGCAACCCAACCGTTAACAACCAAATACAGACGTACCTTTAGCGATACCGATATTTCCCACTATATCTTTGGCCCCTGGAAATGGGGGGTCGTCCTTTAAATAACCCTGAATATTCTTTAAGACATTAATGGATGCAGTCATCCTCATCATGTCTGCGTTGCTCATCATCATGACCAACGCAGGCATGATGATGGCTGCATTTGGCTTTATCATGTTAACGGTTGAACTGATATGGTTACACGTTATCCTTATCATGTCAGGCGCTAACTTTATAAAGTCAGCGCCTGACATGATAAGGATAGAGGATAACATGATAAAGTCACTCGTTAACGTTGTAATGTTACACGTTAACTTTATAAAGTCACACGTTGACATGATAACGTTAACCTTTAACTTTATAAAGTCACCCGTTAACTTGATAATGTTACACGTTAACTTTGTAAAGTCAGGCGTTAACTTTATAAAGTTAGCGCCTGACATTATCATGCTAACGGTTGGTATAACTTGGCACACTGAATAACATGATTTTAAAAATGGATTAGCATAAGTAAAGTCATACCTGAACAGGGAATAATAGAGAGACATGATGATGGATTTATTGCAAAATATTATTATCGAAAGTTAATTCAAAAAAGATTTGGTGGCTTGAAAAATAGTATATTTGCATGAAAATTATTCGAGTGACACATTAGATTTGAGGAAATTATTTTGGAAGTAAATTTGGAATAATAATTATGTGTACTTTTATTGCGTCAATTTGAAAGGTAAAAATTTCAGGTATGAAAAAAGGGATACTTTTAATTGCATTCATTGCTTTAGTGAGCTTTGTAAATGCACAGAATATTTTTGATACCGTTTCTTTCGAAACACCATCAAATAAAATCAAAATCAATAATACCGTTGGCAATTTATGGCAAATCGGCAAGCCTCAAAAAACAATTTTCAACAGCGCCTATTCAGGGAACAAAGCAATAGTTACAGATACTATAAATGACTATCCTGCTAATGATACTTCTTCTTTTATTTATGTGATGCGGGCACCGTTCACTGCTTCTTGCTACACATGTTTTGAATTCAAACACAAATATGATATGGACACTTTGGGTGATAAGGGCATAATTGAGGCTTCTTATGATGGTGGTAATTCATGGATAACAATGAAAGATACGAGTGGGTCTGGCAATTTTAGTGGGCCTTATCATTTTCAATGGAGTTATGATGTCAATTTAAGTCATGGAACATACTACACTCATAATCTTATTTCTCATGGTAATTCGGATGGATGGATTAAATCTGAATTTTGTTGGCAATGGATGATTATGGTTAAATAAGACACAATCATAATAAACCCGGATAGCCTGATGATTCGCTTTACTTTTATTTCCGATTCTACAATTAAGAATAAAGAAGGATGGATGATAGATGATATAGTAGCTTCCTATGTTGATCCTATTCATTGCATAGGAGGAATAAATGAAATTTCAATGGAAAATGAAATTAATATTTACCCCAACCCTTCAAACTATGCTTTCACAATTGAAACCCCAACCCTTTCTACAATAGAAATCTCTACCATCCACGGCCAGCGAATAAAATCCCTTGCCTCCACCGGCACCAAAACAAACATTGATGTTTCAGAATTTCCAAATGGAGTGTATATAGTGGAAGTGAAAACGGAAAAAGGAATTGGGGTGAGGAAGTTTATTAAAGAATAAAAAAGCTGCTCTTTTGCCATCGTTTATCATTTATGAACTAAAAATGTCTCATTCATCGTGAACGCAACAAATAAATTCATTTGCTCTTATCAAGGAATAGCAACAAATAATTTATTGCTCCAAAACCCAAAGTTTGTCCTATGCCTCCGCTAAAACCGTAAGGCTGCATAGGGTCTTTCAGGTAAAAGAAGTGTCTGTTGTAAATGAAGAGCAATTTATTATCGGAAGGAAGAAGGGGATTATAAAGGGCTTCTCTTATGTATAAAGAATCATGACTGAGATCAAAGGAGGATGACCTGCTTCGCAAAGTTTCAGTATTGGTGAATAATGAAAAGGAATGGCCGGTGATGGCCTTAAATTGATAAAGGGGAAAGTGTGTTGGAATTGAGTTGTGAGTAATTTTTTTGATCAATGCGTCTGTTTGAGCCTGACAAATAACTTAAAAAAATGCAATCAGGAATATTGGTAAAATCGGCCAAAGATGCTTCATGATTGTTGCTATTTTATCATCTCCGACATTATTTCATGTCATCTCTGGTTTGCGTTACATTCACAGCATTGATCTTGTCCTTAGCAAAAGAGATTTTGCAGGTAAATTCCTGGTCTCTTCCACCGCCGCTTCCAGTGTGTACGTATGTTATTTTGGCAATAATATTGGGTTCACCAACTTCCATATCGGTATAGATCATATCCCACATGCTTACTGTCGGATTGTTGTATTTCCAGGGTGTAATAAAAGATTTATCATCAATAAGCCTAAGAGTTGAGTCCACAACTGCAATACGCCACTGACTCTTTTTGCTTTCAAGAATATATTCCGGATGAAACTTATTATACAGTACCACGAATCTATTTTGTTCAACTTTGGTCATTTCATAAATCAGCGGTGTTTTTGCCGTGAAATATTTCCAACCATCAACAATATGCTTTTCAGAACTTATGTCAAAGGGCATAAATGAAGTGTCGCGACCGCTTTTAATTGAATCGCCTAAAAGTAATTTAACAAGTGAATCGCTGTTAATATGTGCCTGCGTGAAAAAGCTGTGTAAATATGGCGCAATATAGTCTTTGGCTTCTTTTGCTTCCTGGTAGGGTTGATTCTGAGCCTGATTTTTCACAGCAAATAATGCCAGTCCTGCTAAAAGTAAAATTATCTTTTTCATAATACCAGTTTTGAATAGTAATATTTCTGAAATAATAAATTGAGGTTTTCTCTTGTTCAAAATTATTCGACAGTAAACATTACCCCCTGCATAATAATTTTTTCTTTTGATTTGATGGTTACTTCATTTTCAACATTTGGGTTTTTAATAACCCGTCCATCTTTCAAAATGACTTTGTTTACTTTCACATAAAAAGAGATAGACTCCCTGCTTAACAGAATGTCCTTTAAATAATCTTTCACAAAAGTGAATCCACAAAAACTCCTTTTTGCAATTTCAGTATTTTTGTAAACAGAAACATCGTAACAAATACTGTCAATTGCAACTTTCCGGCCCGCTGTTTTATAAAAAGCAATGAGTGTTGTCAGCGAATCGAAAGAGGAAAAGGCCATTGGCTGGTTTTTATCTTTCACCACAACCACAGGTACTCCCCCCACTATTTTACCAATAGCAAGTTCTACTTTGCCGGTTGTGTCTTTAACCTGGGCTTTTACTGCAGAACATACGATAACCAAAATTATCAGGAATAAAGCTTTTTTCATTTTCATCATGCTGAGTAAATTTAAAAGTTTTAAAAACACACATCAAAGCAACTATTATGCCACAATTTTATACATCTTGGTTAAGAAATTGCTATTGTTTTGCTATTGACCATATTTAAATGGTTCAAAATTCACAGCTTGTTTTATAAACAATGAACTTTTATCAGTTTTTAAATCGTAAAGATACAAGCCATCAGATTTGCTATACAATAATTGCCCGGAATTTATCCAGCTTGCATCAAACCCTTCGACTGTTTTACTGTGTTTTGTAAAGATGTTGATCAATTTTATTCTTTGAAGAGATTCAACAGCCATCGAAGTATCGTTAAGTGATTCGAGTCTTCTGCCTAATTCAATTGATAATACTGAATCGTTTGGCGAAAACTTCATGCATTTATTTTCCCCTTTGCCTGATGCTGCTTCATCATATATTTTCACCAGGGAATCATTTGAAATATTTTTTAAATAAATTACATCATTAGTTGATGTTTGCTTTGTTACGGTGTTGTAGGCATCAACTATTTCAAACCAGGTCAAGTATTTCAGATTATTTGAAATCTCAATGTCGTAAACATTGTTGGCAGTGCGGGTAATTATTTTTTCCTTTTTAAATTTCTGGTCAAACATGTGCATATTCCCCAAACTATCAACTGAAAATTTCATTCTAAAATCTTTTGTGAATAATGTACTTCTCAACTCGTCTGTTTTCTTACCATAATTTAGTAATTTCACATTGTTGTTAATTTTATAGGAATACCAACCCATTACGGCAAATGCATAACCCGATGTACAAAGCAATTCATCATTATTTACCCATCTGTCAATATTGATCGTTTCAGATTGATGAGGTAGTATCTCTTTCACATTTTTATTGAGTTCCAGATCATAGACCACCACAGCCGTTGAAGAGATCATAGAATCAATTGAATTGGTGTTGACAGCCGTATTAAAATATTTAAATGACTTTTCAAAAGCAATATACTTTCTTGTTGGCGAGAGGGCAAAATTTAAAATGCTGTCTTTACTAATTGCCAGATATTTTGTTTCTTTTTTAGTAAAGTCATACTGATATAATTTGCCTCCTGATAAGTAAATCCCCTTTTCAACAGATTTAAAAACTTCTGAATTCTGAGATTTGACTAAGTTGCATGATACAAATATCAGCAGGATCAAGCTTGATAAAAATAAATTTCTTTTCATAGAAACGAATTGAATGGTATTATTTCGGGGGATATGATTCAGTATTACTTTCGGCAACTAATTTCCCAGCAACGTACACTTGAACGATAAACACAAAGTAATTATTGCCATCGTTATACTTTTCATTTTCTTTTGTCCATGTTGCAGTGTAGCTTCCGGTATTGAGAGTTTCGCCAATCATCATACGTTTGCCATACCAAGGCCGGGTATTGGGTATCATGCTTATTTTAACCTTTGCATTTGCTGGATATTTTGATTTATCCCATATTATATTGTATTTTCTCCCGATTGCAAAGGTGGATGTGTCTTTGGGACTGGTAACTTTGAATGGTCTCATTGTATAAACCAACACCGAAGTGTCCCTTGAACATACAGTACTGTTGCGAAAGTCATTTGATACAGTATCCTTCAGCAGGCAAATAACAAGGTTATCAATCATGGTGCTGTCTTTATATTCCTGCCAAATGCTGTAGTCAATTACCGAAGGAAGTGTCCATGTGTAGCTGCCAGTATTTCTTGTAAAAGCTATTTTTGTATCATACCCCTTGGCAGGTTCCAGCAGTTTTATTACAAGCCAAGATGAATCGGGAATACCTGTTGTTTGCCATTTAATAGTATGTTGCGTGCCTATTTGCCACACTTCTCCTTTTTTAAGATTGGTTATTTTTATTTGCTGTGAATAGCCATGAAAAATGCCTAAAAGAAACAAATTTGCCAGGATGATAATTGTTTTTTTCATTTTCATTTTTGTTTAAGATTTTGCTTTAGACTACAAAAGTTTTAAAAACTTTTGTAGTCTGGTTTAAGTGTAGTCTGGTTTTAAAAGTAATAATACTTCTGTAAAATCCCTGAAGAATTTTTCATTACGTCCAGGAGATCCTTTGACTTTAATGTAACTCTCACAATGCCGGTTTCGCTTTGTATTTCAGGGAATATTTCATACGAATGTTTGATAAAAGCCGAATCAACTTTCTCTGTTTTGTTTCCTATTATTGTGTCTGAAATATTCTGTGTTGTTCCTTTTTTAATATCTGCCAAACTGATCTTGTAAACTAATTGATAATATAAATTAGAATCAGTAGCAATGCCTAAGAGTGTGTTTGAATTCAATGCTATGGCGGCTTTATATTCTGTTGTTGTTTGAAATTTACAATTGTCGGTCCAGCCGTTCTTTTTAAGTGAATCAATGAAGCTTGTTACATTGGCATTATTCATAGATATTACCTTGACATGGGTAGGGTCGCTTTTTGACATTAATTTGTAACGGCTAATATTTTCGAAGATGCCGGCTCCAACTATCCATTGTTTTGTTTTCTTGCTCACCAATTCTACATTCTGTCCATAAATTATGGATGTAAAAGCAAGAACAAATAAAAATGAAAAACTTTTTCTCATACCAATTTTTGATTACCACCTACTTTTGACCCAGTGTTTGTTTATATTTTTAAAAAATTACTCATGCCGACCTGCAAATAACGTTCCATTTTTTAAATTCTGAATGAAATCCAACAACTGAAAAGTTTATAAATCCTATTGAAAGCTACAGATATTTACCATCCGAAATTGAGGGAATTTGCATGTTATCTGCTTATGTTTATTTTCTTTTCTTCTCAACGCCAATCGTAGTAAAATCCAAAACACATAATTTATGTTTATCCTTGTGGCCGGATTTATAAAAATAAACATTCAGCAAAGGATAATAAGCCCCAATATCATTGAACAATGAATGAATATTCACGTAAATGTTCCAATAATCGAAAGCAAGGGAATCATTGATATAAGGAAGTCTTTTGGTAGAATATGTCCACCTCTTATTCAATGAACTTTCGATGTCCACTAAATTATCTTTACCATCTCTGAATTCTAAAAAATACTTTCTCGAATAATCAACACCCCTCCAGGAATCTTTAAAGAGTGCGTCGTTGTATGAAAACCTTAGCGTGTCAAAATCATCATTAACACGGCCGGCAAGAAAGATGGTGTCGGCACAGAGTTTTGAAGGAAAACAGGAATCTTTAATAACACATTTTTTATTAAACCTCATGCTCCATCTGAATAACGAATCATGGGTCTGTGCATTCAACTTAATGAATGAAAGAATGAACACCACTAATAATAATTTCTTCATAATTTTATGCTTTTTGGGTAACACTTCTGATGGCGGTATTTTTTATTTTCAAGCATCTTAAATCAGGTGTCTCTTAAACTTGGTTAGTTTAAGATTTTACAAAGATGCCAATGTTTTTTTAAATTGAGGAAATTCCGGTTACAATAATCATACCTTTCTTTAAAACACATCTGAAAAAATTGAGGTCTGATTTTCTTTTACAAAGAGGACATTTTCTTTTGTCAATGATTCAACGAAATGTGGATTAAAAAAAATTGCTTAAATCCTTCTGATAAGTACTCCCTTTTTTTGAATTGATTTAATCATCTCTTCATTCACAACTAATGGTATTTTAATTTAAATCAGCCTGAACCGCGCTAATTTTGCCTTCCACTAAAAATGATTGATAAAATGAAATCAACTTCAATTTTTGATACCCTGATCCTTGTAAGCATAGTATCCATAGTATCCCTGGTTTCCCTAAGCAGTATGAAAAAAGAAAAGCCGGTGATCAAAGAAGAAACAGTTTTTTACAAGGTTGACACAACCCTGTTGAAAGGTTTTGCTGCATATCCTGCTGATGCCACAGTGAAACATCCCGCCATACTCATTGTTCCTGAATGGTGGGGACTGAATGATTACGTGAAAGGCAGGGCACGACAACTGGCTGAATTGGGTTATGTCGCATTTGCTGCTGATATGTTTGGCAATGGAAAAGTCGCAACCGAGCCAAAACAAGCTATGGAATTTACATCTCCTTTTTATAAAGATCCACACCTGGCCTACAAATTCCTTGATGCTGCGCAAAAGGAAATACTAAAAATAAAACAAGCAGATGCAAATAATATTGCAGCGATAGGTTATTGTTTCGGCGGTTACATAGTGCTGAATGCTGCAAAACTTGGCGCTGATCTCAAGGGGATCGTAAGTTTTCATGGCGGACTGGGAGGGGTGACACCTGATAAAGATCTGCTCAAAGCAAAAATACTGATCTGTCATGGTGATGCCGACAAGTTTGTTACCCTGAAAGATGTTGAAACTTTCAAGCGTCAGATGGATTCAATAAAGGCTGACTACACCTATAAATCTTATGCAAACGCTACTCATGCCTTCACAAATTCAGAAGCAACCAGCATCGGAAAGAAATTCAATATGCCTATTGAGTATAATGGAAAAGCAGACACAGCCTCGTGGAAAGATATGGAGGTGTTTTTCAAGGAAATTTTTGTTACTGTTCGGCTGGTTCTAAATTTTCAAATGCTAATAACAACTGATGGTTAAAAAAAAATCACAGTAGGCCATCAAATGAATTGCAAAAGTATAGAATTTTGCAATTGAAATGGAGACACTACCTGGTTAC
>CAISZK010000105.1 GCA_903889915.1 uncultured Bacteroidota bacterium | reverse complement strand
GCTTCTTCCTGCAACCGTTTGTTACAAAGATTTTGCAACTACGTTGCAGGAAAGAACTGAATATCCTTCAGGATTTTTGGAATGCGGAATTTTAAAATGTTTATAATAAAACACGAACTTGATTAAAGGAGATAGGCAATTAAAATATTATCACAAGTTGATTTTGGTTTGTTTATGAAAATATTAATACTCCCAAAATTCCTTTTCCACGATGGATTCAATTGCAGCAAAGCTTGCACGAAATAATGTTTCTGATGACTTTATTCTAAACTTTTCTTTAATTTTGACATCAATCCAAAAATCAAAATGAAATTTCTCCACTCCCTCGTTTTATGCGCATCCATGCTTTTGTTTTTTTGTGCAAAGGGAAACTGCCAGCAGGACACTATCAAAAAAGGAAATGTTGTCTATGATTTTACGCTTGCCGGTCTTTCGCTTAAATATCTTGAAACCGGCGACAGCACGTTGTTGGATAAGATCGCCGGTACTGAAGGATTGAAATTGCTGTACAATCATGCGCACTGGTCGGGCAACAATCCGGAGGGGCTTACAAAAGTTGATTTTGCAAAGAAGATCATTGACAGGGAGAATAAAAAGAGTTTTGTGGACGAGATCAGCAGCAATCTGAAGTATGCAAAGGACAGCATTGCCCGGACTGACTATGCACAGCGTATCTGCCTGCAATATTTGCCTGCGGGCTTTGCGTATTCATCGCGGCTGTGCTTCACCATCGGTTATGACCTGGGGATAGTTTACCTGAACAATTCCAGTGTGAACATCTCGCATAAACACTATCTGGAAACCTATTCTGAGTTGAAATATTACTCCATTCATGAGTTGCACCATGCGGGTTTTGTGATGCTCAAAAAGAATTACATGCCATCGCTGGATATTACTACTTATGGCGAGATGCTCAGCCTGATCGCTTACTTCACCCAGCTTGAAGGCATGGCCGTTTATGCTGCTTACGATGAACGGCAAAAAGAAAAGGCTCTCAATAATGATGAGGATTACGTGGCGCTGCAGAACGCAAAGACAATGCAAAAATTTACGAAACGATATTTTGAGATCTTCAACCATTTTCAAAGCAACCCTAACGATACGCTGACAGAAAATGACTGGAAAATGATGGGCGAAATGTCATCCGACAACAGGCTGTGGTACCGTGTCGGCGCTTTGATGGCAATGGAAATTGATAAGAACTTTGGCAGAGAAACCCTGACCGGATTGATTGCACAACCATCGGAGAATTTTATAAAGAAGTATTTGGAGATAAAAAAGGGGAAATGAATTGGGTTTTGAGGGGGCACGCGATGGGAAACGCGCGCCAACCGGGAAACTTTAATAAGATAATAAGGTTGGGTTCTCTGGTACATTATAATGTTACTAAGGTAATAAGGTCTTTCTTTCCGGCACAAAAAAATCAATCAAATTAATTAAACTGGTACAATAACGGATACTCAATAATTTTTATATCAAATCACATTTTCAATCAAAAATCTCCCAATCCCCCCCCTCTCCCCAAGCTTTAAGACCCAATCCCCTCAAAGCATCTAATGCCACTTCATTTGTTAAGAACCCTGCAATTGATTGTTGAATAATTCAATACATTTGTTAAATTCATTGAAAGAGACTAAATCCTTAGTGAATGAGACTTCGCACTGAAGGAATGAGACTTCTCCCTCAGTGAGAAAGACTTCTCACTGAGGGAATGAAACTTCTCCCTCAGTGAGAAAGACTTCTCACTGAGGGAATGAAACTTCTCCCTCAGTGAGAAAGACTTCTCACTAAGGGAATGAAACTTCTCCCTCAGTGAGAAAGACTTCTCACTAAGGGAATGAAACTTCTCCCTCAGT
>CAISZK010000104.1 GCA_903889915.1 uncultured Bacteroidota bacterium | reverse complement strand
GCTTCTTCCTGCAACCGTTTGTTACAAAGATTTTGCAACTACGTTGCAGGAAAGAACTGAATATCCTTCAGGATTTTTGGAATGCGGAATTTTAAAATGTTTATAATAAAACACGAACTTGATTAAAGGAGATAGGCAATTTTTATTAATTTTGAGTTTTGGATAAAATATAGCCTATCTTTGAAGAGTTTTTGAAATTTTTGTAAACGTTGGTTTACATATCTCAGTATAGAACCGGGGTATGGGTCTGGTTCCTCCCCGGTTTTTTTTTGCTCTTAATTTGAAATCCTCCAAAAGTTGTTGCATGAAAAAAGATAAAAACCCCATTGCAAGCCTACGCCGGCAAGCAGAAGCTAATCAGAAAAAGAGAACTTCAAATGAGAATTCTTTTGATTCCGAAGCCGATTGTCTTAAGCTAATTCATGAATTGGAAGTTCACCTGTTTGAACTTGAATTGCAAAACCAGGAACTTGTGCAGGCAACAACTGATGCGAGGCTAATGACTGCGAAGTACAGAAACCTCTATGATTTTGCAGCCACAGGATACTTTACACTTTCAAAAGATGGCAAAATTTCGGACATGAATTTTTGTGGTGCAAACATGCTGGGAAAGGAACGTTCCTATTATAAAAATAAATTTTTGATTGTTTTTGTTTCAAATGAAACGAAAACAATTTTTAATCATTTTCTTGAAAACATCAGTGATAGCAATTCGAATGAAAACTGCGACAATGTTTTTTCATCAGATGACAATGCACAATTGTATGTTCACCTTACGGAAATTAAAATTAAGGATAATGGCCATTTCCTAATAACAGCAGTGGATATTTCAAAACTTAAATTGTCGGAAGATGAGCTGAAAAAAACGCTGACAAAACTTGAATGTTCGAATAAAGAACTCGGGCAATTTGCTTATGTGGCTTCGCACGATCTGCAGGAACCATTGCGTATGGTTACAAGCTATACACAATTGCTTGCTGACAGATATAAAGACAAACTTGATGATGATGCCAGGGAATTTATAGCGTATGCTGTGGATGGCGCAAAACGGATGGAGATATTGATCAACGATCTGCTGAAATTTTCGCGATTGAGTACACGCCAAAACCCACATTCTCTTACAAATTGTAATAAGATACTTGACCAGGTGAAAACTACTCTTTCATTGATGATAGAGGAGAAAAATGCTTTGATCACCGGCGATATATTGCCTTCAGTGATGGGCGATGAAATGCAGTTATTGCAATTAATGCAGAATCTGATCAGCAATGGAATTAAATACAATGACAGCAAACAGCCTTCGGTTCATGTTTCAGTTAAGGACGAAAACAATGAATGGGTTTTCAAAGTTAAGGATAATGGAATAGGGATAGATAAGGAATTTTATGAGCGAATTTTTGTGATGTTTCAAAGGCTTCATACAATGAGAGAATATAAGGGTTCAGGTATCGGGCTTGCCATTTATAAGCGAATTGTTGAATGTCATGGTGGCCGGATCTGGGTGGTATCAGAAAAAGGCAAGGGATCGGAATTTTATTTTTCAATTGCAAAGTGAATTGAAGAACTGGGAAAACTTCTGGAAACCATTGGTAATACAGGGGAATTAACAGAATTGTTTGAGATTATTGAAAGGGCAGTGTTGAAGTTTGCCTATCTTTGTAAAAGTTTTCGAAATGTAATTTGTTTTTTTTCACTTATCTCCGTTAATAACCGGGGAATGGATTGACTCTCCACCCGGTTTTTTTATGAATTAGTATCCGGAATGCGGTAAGAAGATCTGTTGTGATCTAAGTTAATTATGACCGGAAGGCTTGAGTGGATGAGGTGGTGAAGGAAGATTGTTTCAAGTTTCGGTTTTCTGAATTAAAGTAATTTTTAAATAGCTTTTTTATGATGGATGGGAAATGTGACAGGCCAATGCAGATATTGATGGCCGACGACAATCAGGGTGATGTGCGACTTGCTATTGAAGCTTTAAGAGATTCGAAAGTAAAAAACAATATCTTTGTAGTTCATGATGGCTTGGAAGCAATGAACTACCTGAGAAAACTGGAACAATATGAAAGTGCAGTCAGGCCTGACATACTTCTGCTAGACCTGAATATGCCCAAAAAAGGCGGGCTTGAGGTTTTGCAGGAAATTAAATCGGACCCTGAACTGAAAAGTATTCCAGTAGTTATCCTTACTGTTTCACAAGCTGAAGAGGACATTGAGAAAGCCTATAAACTTCATGCCAACTGCTATATTTCAAAACCTGTTGACCTGCACCAATTCAATGACATTGTTGAATCACTTGAAAATTTTTGGTTCACCATAGTTCAGTTGCCACCAAAAGAATAGTATGAAAAAGATCATCGTATTACTAGTGGAAGATAATCCAGGCGATGCCCGGTTGATCAATGAATATCTGAAAATTTCCACGGCTACGCCCATTGAGCTAATCACGAAAGAAACCCTCAGGGTGGCAATAGATTTCCTTTTGCAAAACAAAGTGGATGCAATATTGCTTGATCTTGCATTGCCCGACAGCAACGGACAGGATACTTTCAAAAAAATAAATGAGAAATTTCCTTCGATACCTATCATCATACTGACCGGACTAGGTGACGATAATGTTGCTCTTTCATTGATGAAACAGGGCGCACAGGATTACCTGCCCAAAAACCAGATTTTTTCAGAACTTCTTGTAAGGTCAATCATTTATTCTATTGAGCGCAAGCAGTCGGTGGATGCTTTAAAGATAAGCGAAGAGAACTTCCGGCTTTTACATGAAAATGCAGGAATAGGAGTTGGCGTCTATAGCCTTGATGGGAGAATTCTGAAATTTAACCAGAAAGCAATTCAAAATTTAGGTGGCACATTTGAAGATTATGAAGGCAAAACTTTAAGCGATATTTTTGGTGCAAATGACGGAGCAATTTATGAGCAACGGATTAAAGACGCAGTCAATAGCGAAACAAGCATCGAATTTGAAGACTATGTAGTAACCGGTAGTGGTGCATATTGGTTTCTTTCGAATTTTACAAAAGTCAAAGACCCTAACGGGAAAATTACGGCTGTCCAGGTGTTGGCTCATGATATTACAGAAAGAAAGAAGTCTGAAAATAAGCTAAAGGAGAGCGAAAATCAATATAGAGTGCTTTTTGAAAACTCATTGATGGCAATTTCAGAAGCCAATATTGATAGTCATTTGATTCATGTCAATAAGGCTTATGCCAACATGTATGGCTTTGATAATCATAACGAGTTGATTAAAGACGATGTTAATGTAACCAATTTTTATGCAAATCCTGACGACAGAAAGCAAGTGTTGCAAATCCTGAACGAAAAAGGATTAATGGAAGCAAAGGAATTTGAACTTGTGCGAAAAGACGGAACACATTTTTTTGCTCTTGTGAATGCAACCAGCATTAAAGATTCTTCGGGAAACACTGTTGGATATCAGGCCAACCACATTGATATCTCTCAATGGAAAAAGGCCAAGCAGGAATTGTCAGAAACGCGTTCATTGCACAAAATAGTTTGCGACAGTACCGCTGATCTGATCTGGTCAGTGGACCCTGTACGTTTCGGACTTACTTCTTTCAATAGTGGCCTTAGAGATTTTTTTCTGGAAGCTGACAACCTTCAAATCAAACTTGGTTTTACCCCGGATGATCTGTTGACACCGGATTTTGCTAAAAAATGGCATGACTTTTATCATCGTGTGCTGAATGAAGGACCGTTTAAAACCGAGTATCTCTCTCATAAAGGAATTATCAGGCTTGAATTAAATCTGAATGTTCTGAAAAGAGGTGATGAAGTGTTTGGAATATCAGTTTTCGGAAAAGATATTACAAGAAGGAAAGAGGCAGAAGAAGAATTGCAGGCTTCGAAGGATTATCTGAACAATATTATCAACGCTGTTGCTACACCAATATTTGTGAAGGATACTGAACACAGAATGTGCCTGGTTAATGATGCCTATTGCTCCTTTCTCAATTTGACCGTTGAGGATTGTATAGGCTTCACGGGTTTTGAGCAATTTCCGAAAGAGCAGTCGGATGTGTTTGTTGCCAATGACCTGCTGGTTTTTAAAACAGGAGAAGAAAATGTGAGTGAAGAATTGATCACTGACGGACAAGGGAGAGTAAGAACGATCATCACAAAGAAGACTTTATACACTGATAAAAACGGCAACAAGTTTATCGTTGGCGTGATCAATGATATCACAAAACGTAAGCAAATGGAAGATTCGCTGAAAGAAAGTGAGACTTCGTTGAGGTATGCGCAGGAGATCGCAAAAATGGGAAGCTGGGAATGGGACCTTACAACAAAAAATGTGAAATGGTCAGACAATTATTATACCCTTTTAGGTTATGATGCCAAAAAAGAAGAGCCAAGCTTTGAATTGTTCATAAACAGGATACACCCGGATGATCTGCCGTTTTTTGAAGCGATGTATCCAAAAGTCATTGAAGAAAAAAAGCAAATTGATTTTGAATTCAGGATGATCCATCCGGATGGCAGGGTAATGTGGATTCAAAATAATGTTGTACCGATTTTTGAGGATGGCAAAATATCCAAACTGAAAGGAGCATTCATTGACATTACTGAACGCAAAAAGGCTGAAATTGCAGTTCGGGAAAGTGAGGAAAAATACCGTACAATATTTGAAAATGTGCAGGACGTTTTTTATCAGACAGACGTTGAAGGAATCGTTTTGGAACTAAGCCCGTCAATTAAACATTTTGCGGAATTTGAAAGGAATGAAGTACTGGGTAAATCAGTAGTTGGGATATACAATAACCCTGAAGACAGAACAATATTTCTGGAAGAATTAATGAAAACCGGCGAGCTGAAAGATTATGAGATCGTGATGAAAACGAAAACCGGTGAATTAAAATACACCTCGCACAATGCACGGATCATACGGGATCATGAAGGCAAACCCAGACGTATTGACGGCGCTCTGAGAGATATTTCACGACGCAAAAAAGTTGAAGCATTATTGCAACAGGCGCTTGATAACATGGAAAAACAAGTGCTCGAAAGAACTGCTGAACTTGCTGATGCCAATTTTAAATTGCAGCTTGAAAATGAAAAACGGCAACAGATCATTGAAAAGGAAAAGGAACTCAATATGCTTAAAACACGGTTTATTTCGGTTGTGTCGCATGAGTTTCGCACACCACTGACGGGCATTTATTCCAGTGTTCAGCTTATTGATAAATACGGTGACAAATGGGATCATGAAAAAAAGCAAAAGCACTTTGGATTAATTTATAATTCTGTGCGGTTCGCTAATCTGCTGCTTGATGACGTTTCATTGATAGGCAGGGCGGAAAGCGGCAAAATGAACTATAACCAATCGTTGTGTACGATCGGAGAAATTTGTGAGCAGGCCATCAATGATATCAAAGGCGTTTCGGAGAATCCGAATGAAATTGTTTTTTCAATGGAACCTGAAATTTCCACCGCTATTGTTGATGAATCGCTGTTGCGTCATATTTTAAACAACGTACTTTCGAATGCAGTGAAATATTCCAGGCAGGGAAAGGCAATTACTTTTAAAGTAATTATTGCTGACGCTGAAAACTGCAAAGAGAAAAAACAAAACCTTGTTTTCACCATAGCCGATGAAGGAATCGGGATACCTGAAGATGATGTGAAATATCTTTTTGAGCCATTCAGCAGGGCATCAAATGTTGAAGCTATACAAGGGACAGGATTGGGGCTTTCCATCGTGAAGCATTGCGTGGAACTGCATGAAGGCTCAATTGAAATCAAAAGCAAGGAAAATGTTGGGACTACTGTGATCATTAAAATTCCATACAGAACCAAGCTTAAAAACTGAGATAGTGAAATAGAAAAAGTCAGTTAAGAATATTACACTTTATAAATCCTCTGTTGATCGGAGGATTTTTTTTGAAATGTTAAATGAATTAAGAAATGTAAAATGACATACAAATTGTTGTACTTTTGACACAGTTGGGTTTTGCATAATTGTGTGAAAATGGAATTTGAATTATGTGCGGTTCCGTTTTTTTTGCCCTGACTGAAGCACTGAGGGTGCGAATTTGTTTGCAAATGGTCAATGGTCAATAGTCAGTAGTCATTAGTCAATAGTCAATAGTCAATAGTCAGTAGTCAATGGTAAGTAGTCAGTGGTCAATTGACAATGAAGGGAAAATAGTTTGACAGTTGAACAGTTTGTAAATAATAGCTCAGAATAATCCATTAATGAAAATGTCGGGAATATGACCAACGAAGAACTTATAGAAGAATTGCAGAAAGGTTATGATCTTTTAAGGGAGAATTATGAGAAGGAGAATGCCGGGCTGAAACAAGAGTTGCAGGAATTAAACAGGGTTAAAGACAAAGAGAGATCGGACGATGAATACACGATGCACCTGGCTACAATTGTGAAATTTTCAGAAGATGCAATCATCAGCAAATCGCTTGAAGGGAATATAAAAAGCTGGAACAATGGCGCTGAAAAAATATTTGGATATACAGCAGAAGAAGCCATTGGAAAGCATATTTCTTTAATAATTCCGGAAGGATATATCACTGAGGAAAAACTGATCCTTGAAAAAATCAAAAACAGTGAGGTCATTAAACATTACGAAACTGTAAGGGTTAAGAAAAACGGAGAACAATTTTTTGTTTCATTAACGGTATCACCATTGAAGGATAAAGAAGGTAAAATTGTTGGAGTTTCAAAAATTGTAAGAGATATTTCATCGCGGAAAAGTGCAGAAGAGCTTTTAAATATTACGATGAAAAATCTTGAAAGATCAAACAAAGAGCTGGGTCAATTTGCTTATGTAGCTTCGCATGACCTGCAGGAACCATTGAGGATGATCTCAAGTTACGTTCAACTATTTTCAAACCGGTATAAAGATAAACTTGACAATGATGCCCGGGATTTTATTCATTATATTGTGGATGGCGCAGTAAGAATGCAAAACCTGATCAATAACCTGCTTGAGTTCTCGCGGCTAAATACAAGTAAAAATCCGATGATGCTTTGTGATTGCAATAGTGTAATGGATAAGGTGAGGGAAAATATTGTGATGTGGAATGAAGATAAAAAAATCATGATATCCTCTGATGTGTTGCCAAACGTGATCGCCTTTGAAAAACAAATGGAACAATTGTTTCAGAATCTGATCAGCAATGGGATCAAATACAATACAAGCGCACTTCCGATGGTTCATATTGCAGCGACTGAAGGAAATTCGGAATGGAGATTTTCTGTTACTGATAATGGTATCGGAATCGAAAGTAAATATCATGAAAGCATTTTCGGGATGTTTCAGAGATTGCATTCGAGGGAAGAATATTCAGGCACAGGTATCGGACTAGCAATATGCCGCAAAATTGTAGAAATTCACGGAGGCCGCATCTGGCTTGAGTCTGAACCGGGCAAAGGATCCGTATTTTATTTCACACTTCCGAAAATTATTGAAGAGTCGAAAGTGACTTTCAAAAAAGATGTCATCAACAAACGAAGTTTTGACTGGCATGGAAAAACCATTCTTATCGCAGAAGATTTTGGTTTTAATTTTGAGATATTAAATGCGATTTTCCAGGAAACAGGGATTGACATCATTCATGCAGTTAACGGAATTGACGCGGTTGACAAATTGCAAAAACATCCTGAAACCGATGTGATATTGATGGATATCAGGATGCCAAAAATGGACGGAATTGAAGCTACACAGAGTATCCGACAATTCAATAAAACGATACCGGTTATCATTCAATCAGCCTTGATGGATAAAGAAGACAGTGAAAAAGCTATTGCTGCCGGTTGCACTGATTATCTGATGAAGCCAATTGATAAAGAATTAATGTTCGCAATGATTGATTCGTTTATGACAAAAGATCAAAAGTGATCTTTGTGAATTTTAAATGATCAGGGTTTGATGGATAAGTAAAGAGATGACAACAGAACTTTGGTTTTTAGAAATAAAGTTACCGGGTGCTAAAAAGTGTTATGGACTTTGTTAAAGACTCTACGGGAATAGGATTCCGGGCAATTCAAAAAGAAAATTCGTAATTTTACAACTCAAATTTAAGACTAAAAATTTATAAGTATGAAAAAAATAATTTACCTTTTTAGTACATTAATAACTGTCGTTTTTTACCTGAATACATTTAACTGTGCAGCGCAGACACCCAATTGGATTTGGGCAAAAAGTGCGGGAGCTGAGAGCGATGATGAAGCCTATTCGGTTGCAGTGGATGCCACAGGGAACAGCTATATCGCTGGGTATTTTAATAGTTCTGTCATGATAATGGGTTCTACAACGCTGACCAACATGGGAGGTGATGATGTTTTTCTTGCCAAATGCAATGCAAGTGGTAATGTAGTATGGGCAAAAAGCGGAATGGGACCAGGCTATGACATGGCTACTTCCGTAGCCGTGGATACTGCAGGGAATGTTTATATCACCGGGTTTTTTACGAGTGATACGTTACAGTTCGGGACTTTTAAGTTAATAAATGCAGGAGGAACGGATAACACAAACGATATTTTTATTGTAAAATATAATTCTGCAGGGACAGTTTTATGGGCTAAGAGTTATGGAGGGCTGAGTGACGATGGCGCTTCTTCCATTGCGGTAAACAAAGCAGGGAATTTGTTTGTGACAGGGTATTTTGATAGCTATCACATAAATTTTGGAACGATTGCTCTTGTAAACACCGATACGAATAATTATAGTGATGATATCTTTCTTGCAAAATATGATGTCAATGGAACTGTGCTTTGGGCAAAAAGGATTGGTGGTTATGGGTCGGATGAGGGAAATGCCGTTGCTGTTGATACTTTGGGCAATGTTTATCTGGCAGCCATTTTTGATAGCCCAACAATAACTATTGGCACTACTACATTAACGAATGCTGACAATATGGGTAGCACCAAAGATCTGTTTATTGCAAAATATAATTCATTTGGATCAGTGCTTTGGGCAAAAGGTGCAGGAGGCGCGGATTATGATTATGCTCTTTCAGTGGCTGTGACTGCTGCAGGAGATGCATATCTGACGGGCTATTTTGCCAGTCTTACACTTGCATTTGGATCAACCATACTGACCAATGCTGATAGTTTGAATTATACGAATGATATTTTTATTGCAAAATACAATTCTACAGGTAGTGTGCAATGGGCAAAAAGCATAGGTGGACAAGGAAATGATGTTGCAAATTCTGTAGCTTTGAACGCCATGGGAAATCCTTATCTGTCGGGGTATTTCACAAGTCCTGCAATTTTATTTGGGACAACAAACCTGATCAATGATGATACAAATTATTATCGCGATATTTTTCTTGCAAAATTTGATCCCAACGGAAATGCGATTTGGGCAAAGAGGGCAGGAGGCAGCAGTGATGACCAGGCAAATTCAGTAGCAGCCAATGCGGCAGGAGATGTGTTGGTGACCGGCAGTTTCCATAGTCCTACAATTGCATTTGATGGTTCCATACTGACAAATGCTGATAATACTACCGATTCGAGGGATATTTTTCTTGCAAAATTAGTAAGTCTTGCAGGAATAAAAGAACTGAATGAAACATCCGACTTTTTGATCTTCCCAAACCCAGCCACTGAAAATATTTCTTTGGTCATGGCAGGAAAATCAACCATTGAAATATTGAATTCGGAAGGACAGGTAATAAAAATTTTAAAAACTGAAGACAATACTACTACTGTTGATGTTTCGGGGCTTTCCAGAGGAATGTATTTTGTGAAGATAATCACAGAAAAAGGAATCGGAGTGAAGAAATTTGTGAAAGAGTAGGGTGGGAGCAGTGGCGGAAAATTTGATCAATAATTTTTCAAAATCTCCAACATCTTTGCATCTTTCAAATTGTTTTTTGAGAGCACGGAGTTTGAAAATTCGTTCATTCCTTCAATAGCCTCCGCCGATGTTATCATGTTCTTTTTCTTTGGCTTTTTAATATAGGCGATCACTTTGTTCCATGCAGCAGTGGTGATTATTTCGGTCAGACAGGGAAAGCGATTGGGGACTTTTTTCCATGTCCAGAAAGCCCATCCTGAAATATTGTTGTGAGACAATTCGAAAACTGACAATGTTTTTTTAATAATGTCATAATCGTTCTCGCCCCATTCACCACACCACACAGACACATCAAACTTTTCAGAAAGCAATTGGTAATTGTTGATCTTTTTTGCAGGATATTCACCGAACCATGTGTAGAGATGAAAACTGAAAGCCATATTTGAATCGGGCAATGAAGTAAAGACTTTGAAATTTTTTGCAAACCCTGAACCTTCCAAAATGATAAGATGATTTTTATCCTCCCGCCTTATTGCGATTATTAGTTTTTGATAGAATTCCAGAAGTTGATTATCCGAATGGGGGATGGGTTCATTCAGCAGATCATAACCTGCAATGGTTTTATTATCCCTGTATCTTTTTACTATGGCTTTCCAGAGGTCTATTGTCAGTTGTTGTTGTGACGGTGTTTTCCAAAACTTATTTGTTTTTTCAGGATCTGCAATAAAGAAATTTGATTGACCACCGGGCGCTGCATGCATGTCAAGGATAATGTAGATGCCATATTTTTTACACCATGAAACAAGACTGTCAAGAATATTCCAGCCTATGGCAGTATTACTTATTGAATCCTTTGCACTCATAAACAACCTGTAATTGAAAGGAACCCTTACAACATTGAATTTGCTAAGCGCTAGTTGCCTGATATCATCTCCTGAAATGAAATTGTGATTTATGGAATTCCTGAACTTGTTGACTTCGGCTTCACCAGCAATTTGTTTGAGACTTTCGATGATCTTTGTTTGTGATTTGAAACCATCACCCCAAATCCAGCCTTCCCAAAGCAGCCACCCGCCAAGGTTTACTCCGCGAAGTTTCACGATAGTGTTATTGCTGTCCTTTAAACATTTTCCGTCACGATGAATAAATCCGGTTGGTTTGGAAGGAAGGTTGAAATTAATTCCTGAAGAGATTTCGGGTTTTACAAAAAGGAAAATTAAAAGAAATATGAGCAGATGGGTGAGTTTCATAATTGGTCAATAGAGGAACAAAGTTAATTTGTTTGCATGAACTTTTACAAGGAAGAAATAAAAGTTATCCATTTCCTGTTGTTGATAAAAGTTGGTCTGACTAGCCTATGACTCGGAAAATAGTAGTAATTTTACTGAAAAATAATCAGAATACTTAATGAAATCAAATTTGAACGAAGAAGAGCAAATACGTGAAGCGCTTCAACAAAAAGACTGGACAGAAACAAAATCATCCGACTCATGGCAGATATTTAAGATCATGGCTGAATTCGTTGAAGGCTACGAAAAGCTTGCAATTATCGGCCCCTGCGTAACTATATTCGGATCAGCCCGTACAAATGAGGAGCATAAATATTACAAGCTTGCAGAAGATACTGCATTTAAATTGTCGAAAGTTGGATTCGGGATCATATCAGGAGGAGGCCCCGGTATCATGGAAGCCGCCAATAAGGGCGCTAAAATGGCAGGTGGCAAATCGGTGGGACTGAATATTAAATTGCCTTTTGAGCAATCATCAAATAAGTACATTGACCAGGATAAAATTTTGACATTTTATTATTTCTTTATCAGGAAGGTGATGTTTATGAAATATTCTCAGGGCTTTGTTGTGTTGCCCGGCGGATTCGGTACTTGCGACGAGTTCTTTGAAGCTATCACTTTAATTCAGACAAAAAAAATTGCCCGCTTCCCGATAGTCATGATGGGAAAGGAATATTGGTCAGGTTTGCTTGGATGGTTAAATGATAAAATGCTTGCCGAGAATAACATTAAAGAGGCAGATCTTTGCTTGTTCACTGTTGTTGACAGTCCTGATGAAGCTGTAAAACACATTGACGATTTTTATAAAAAGTATTCGCTCGCACCAAATTTTTAAACTTATTATTGCCAGTTTGCAAATATTTTATAATTTTACTCATTCATTTGAATACTGAGTTTGTCACATAAATTAATTATGCGCAAAAAATACATCCTCATACTGATTATGGCTTTATGCCTGAAAGCTGTGGCATTCGGACAGAAAACCGATACTGCAAAGGTCAAGACTATTCTGCCTTTGGGTATCTTTGATTATAATAAATATCGTCTGCCTTCGATAACTGCAGGTGTTGGAATCATGACCTTTTTTGGTGACATAGGTTTCCACGATTGCAAGATCACCCAGGCTGGTATGTCCAATACCGCTTTCACTTTTGGTGTTGAGCAACGCATAGGCAAAGGCTTCGGGGTTACACTTAATGGCACCAAAGGTTCTCTTTGCGAAGTGGATAATAAACCTGACAGGCATATCAATTTTAAATCGGACGTGACGCAGGGAACTATAGGTCTGAATTTCCATCTGGATAATGATTTTATCATTAACAAGTCATCAATGTTTGCACCCTATTGTTCTGTCGGATTCGGTTACATGTCTTTTCTTGCTAAAGGCGATCTGAGAGATAAAAGCGGTCATAAATATTATTTTGACTGGCCTGATGGTGTTATCAGAGACAGGCCTTATGACTCGGATAATCCTCAGAATGGATACAGCAATGTGCTCGTAAGAGATTACACTTTTGAAACAAAACTCGACTCACTGAATCTTTATAAGCATCACGCATTTATTATCCCTTTGAGCGTAGGCTTAAATTTTAAATTTTCTGAAATGTTTGAAGCCAATGTTTCTTCAACGTATTTCTTTACCAATACTGATGCTATTGACAATCTTACTTATCAAAAGTCAACCAGATTTACTTTTTTCAATAAAAATAATGACAGTTATCTCTTCACCAATATCACTCTTCAGTTTAATATAGGCGGAAGGTCGCTTACCAAATTTGAAAATTCAGCTTATAAAGGAGTCAAATACAGGAAACTTTACAAAGTGGATTCTGATGGTGATGGTGTGCCTGACTACAGGGATAAATGCCCTGAAACACCCAAGGGAGTTAAAGTTGACAAATCTGGTTGCCCTATTGATTCCGATCATGATGGTGTGCCGGATTACCTGGATAAAGAACCAAATACTCCAGTAGGAAATCTGGTTGATGAAAATGGTGTGACCGTCACTGCTGCAATGATTGAAGCAAAATATATCCGTGATTCACTAATAATGGCAGGAGCTATTGTTGTGGATAAATCAATAACGATGTCAAAGTCTTTTGTAAGCGATAGCATGGTCCGTAAACAATTGGCAGATTATTATAAGAGCCTTGCGGATAATCAGGCATCCGGTCATGGCACAAATCATAATCCTATAAATAACGGAGGAGATACAAGTAAGACTGCAATAGGAAATAATCATAACCCAGTTAATAGTTCCGGTGATACAAGTAAGACTGCCATAGGAAATAATAATCATAATCCGGTAAACAATACAGGAGATACAAGTAAAACTGCCGGAATAAATAATCCGAATAATCCAATCAATAAAACCAATTCTGTTGGTGTAAATGCTCTGGATACAGGCTCACTGAATAAAATTGTATTCCGTGACCAGATAGGTTCTACTGCTTATGCGGATTCAAAAGATTATTTCGTGAAAACCTACAAGATCACAGAAGATATTTTTGTGAGTCCATATAAGGGCACATACAAATATTCTGTTGGAACATTCACCAATTATGATGATGCAAGGGATCATGCAAATGAATTGAAAGCTAAATTTGGCATCAATAGTTTTGTGATCGCTTATAAAAATGGTCTAAGAGTGCCGGATTCAAACATGGCACAGGTTAAAAAGCAGACTGCATATCTGAGACAAAAGCAGACTGCTGTTACAACTCCTGCTTCAGATACCAGCAAGACAAATGTTGTTGTACCTGCCACCATTGTTTATCGTGCACAAATAGGTTCAGTTGTTGATGCATATTCAACAGATTATTTCAGGAAGCTGTATAAAATCACTGAGCAGATTTTCATTGACCCATACCAGGGTACCTATAAATATTCTGTTGGGACATTCTCTACTTATGCTGATGCCAGAGCTTATGCAAATGATATGAAAACAAAGTATGGAATTGATAGTTTCGTGATCGCTTTTAAAAATGGTGTCAGAATTTCTGTTTACGCGGCGAAAGCAATTACAGGAAAATAAATTTTGACAGTATTGAAAAAAATGAATGACTTTCAACTGTCTCCTCAATGACGAATAAATAATATGATTCTGAAAATACCATTGCAAATAGTTATCATGGATGGTGACGGCTGCCATATCTTTATTCATGGCAGGTTAAATTCAAAAGAAGCAAACCTGCTTGTTGATACCGGCGCATCGAAAACTATTTTTGATCTTAAAAGGATTGAGAAATTCGTAGGGAAGAAGAAAAAATCTTTCGAGATCTTCGGGAGCAATTCAACAGGACTTGGCACTACATCCCTGGAAAGTCATTTTACCATTGTGGATGAGTTTTGTATTTCTGATTTAATTTTTAAGGATTACCAGGCAATACTGCTTGATATGAAGCATGTCAACCGTTCATACAAAATGCTTGGATTGCCCCCGATTGATGGTGTATTTGGAAGTGATATGCTTTATCATTACAAAGCCGTCATTGACTACGACCAGGAAATTATGAAACTAAAGATCTAGTGGGTCACAACAAATTTCCCTGATCCTGAAATTTCCTTACCGTCATTTTTGTTTTTTCCCGTCATCAGGAAAAAGTATAACCCGTTATCCAGTGAGGTTGTATTGACAATAATATTCCCCTGCGAAATAGCTGTACTACATTTGACCGACTGTCCAATTATATTGAATATGCTTACTGTGGCTGTCTCAATAGTAATATTATCCCGGAATTTTATTGAAAGTTCTCCATCAGCAGGATTCGGAAAAGCAAGTGTTGTGATACTATTTGATTGGGCGTATTCAGGTATTCCTGCTGGAGGCGGAGTAATTCCTTTGTAAAAAGTAACACCGCCACCATAGTTGCCGACTATCATATCGGGAAAGGTATCGTTCCTGAGATTTGCCACTGCAACTGCGCTTCTGTAACCTTCGTAAATAAAGGAAACCATCGAATCTTTTAAAGTGAAATGACCGCTGAGGTTGTTGTCAATGTCTTTATAGTAGTAAATGTAACCGGATTCGGAGCCAACAAACAACCTGAAATGATTGGTTGAATCTTTGAAAAAACAGGGAACACTGGATCCATAATTGGATTGCCAGTGTTTGCAAACCACGACTCCGCCCAGTGAATCGGTAACAAGTGTAAATACAGGGTTTGTCTTTGTTCCTGTGTTCCTGTAATAATAAAGCGTTCCTGCCTTGTCGCCGATAACAAGGTCCAGAAGTCCATCTCCGTCGAGATCTACAAGTTGAGGGGCTGCATAACCGAAACTACCTATATGGATGCCCTGGTAGTTGGTTTGTGCCAGCACCATGTTCATTGGCTGACCGAATTTGTTGGTATTATCATAAAGATCGAGTGTGCCATCTGATTTGCCAATGATCATTTCCATAGCAGTATCGCCGTCAATATCGCCGAAAGTAGGGACAACTCCCACCAGTTTCCTGTGTGCAATGTTTGCAAAATCATTTGTCACAAATTGAAATTCCGGGTTGCTTGCAGTTCCGATATTTTTATACAAAGAAATCCTTGACCTGAAAGTTGAATACAAACTGCCGAAAGAATAGTAAGAGGAATCATGCACACCGTAGTTGCCGATGAAAAGATCGGGAAGCCCGTCGCCATCATAATCAGCTAGCACAGGATATGCTCCAGCACCCGCATCTATCATGTCTTTCTGCAGAAAATTGTTGTACTGGTAATCAAAAACAGGAACGCTGGCAGTTCCGGTATTCTTGTAATACCAGCAACTTTTCAAATTTTCAGAAACAGTTTGGCTCATCTCGAATGAAGAAACGAGGAAGTCTTTTTTTCCGTCATTGTTCACATCCATCATGACAGGGGCGGGGAAAGACATCAGGCTAACCGGCACAGAGTAGGAGGGAAATGTTGTGTCAAGTCCTGCACTTGTCATTCGGGCGCTGTCACGGGTACCGGCATTTACAAGTTTGTCAATATTGGGGTAACCTACGCAGCCCAGCAAAAGATCCATCACCCCGTCACCATTCAGATCAGTTGCCAGCAGCGTAGAGCCTGCATGTTCTACCTGCTTCGGATGCAATAAATCTTTTTTATCATCACTATTTTTATTGAAAACACAAGTGTCAACAAAGGCAATTTTATTGTTGCTCACATTTTGTGTGAACATTCCCCAGCAATTATCAACCAGCACATAATTCAGACTATCGCAATTGCCGTAGGTTTCCATTGAAAGATTTTTATAATACGAAACATAATTGCCAAGAATGTAGAAGTTCAGAATGTCAATATCACCATCGCCGTCAATGTCGGCAAAAGCAGGAAAATCTACTGAGTTGGCGAAAATGGGGATCATTTGCGAGGCCTGCAATGCGATAATGTTATAGGTGATCAGTTGAAAACGGAGACCGTTCACAGGGTCCGAAATATTTTTATACACAGTAATTCCTCCATTAGACGAAGTGTAAATGTCCATCTTACCGTCGCAATTATAATCAGCAATTTCCATCCAATCGTATATCGGTGGAAATTTATCTTCGTACTCAGGAGCATAAGTATAATCAACTGTATTGGCAGTGCCGTTATTGATAAAAGTAAGCAGTTTCAGGCGACTTCTGTCGTAAATTACAAGATCATTTCTTCCATCCTGATCGAGATCAATTTCGCCAAACTGGCACGAATTAAGCCCGCCGCACCAGGGGTCTGCAAGGTAATTTAAAAGACTGTCTTTAACTTTAACCGTAAGGTTGCGCTGGAAGCCATAATCCATGAATTGTTGCGCAGATAATTTAAGCCCGCTAAGGATGATCAATGAAATAAGACAAATTTTTTTCATGAAGAAATAATTCAATCCACAAAGTTAAGATTATTTTGACGATTCGTGAGAATAGTGGATTCTTACTATAATTAGTGGCCGTGATGCTTTCCGAAAAAGCATTAAATAAAAATGCCGAAACATTATTCCATCGAAGTACGAATAAAAAATACGAATTTACTAACCAATGTCGTTTAGTTAAGCAAAAATATTCAGTTTCTTTACCACATAGAATCATAGAAACATAGGTTTCACATAGAAAATTAGCTTAAATCCGGCTATGTGAATGTCTATGTTACTATTGTGCCTATGTGGTTCCAGTTGTATTAAAACCTTAACTAAACGATATTGATTTACGAACTAAGAATCAATCAACGCTTTCGTAATTCGTATATTCGTAAAGAATTCGTACTTCGATGAAATATTAAGGGACTAAGATTTAAATGGTGCATTTCAGGAAATCGAGAGAATTATTTCTTCACTGTTGTTGTATCAGCCGCCACATACAGGCTATCCATTTTGCTGAAATTGTAATGTTCGATAATGCTTATCAGGTTTGTGGCATAATTGGGATCCTGTGCATACCCGTCTTTTTTCAGCCCGTACGACCAGCCTTTATAATCGGTGATCTTGAGTTTGAAAAGGTCAGCATACCATTTGCGCGTCTTGATATGGTTCGAATGATCCTGGTACGATTCGAGAACGGTCGTATATTTTTTATAACATGCATTTCCTATCGAATAAGTTTCGCCGGTCCAGTCAGGCTTGCATTTCAGCCCAAAATGATTGTTGGCATTTACAGCCAGCAAACTATTGCCATATCCCGATTCAAGGATTGCCTGTGCCATGGTAATACTTGCCGGCACACCCGTTCTGTCCATCTCTTCAATGGCCACGATCTTGAATTGTCCGATATAATCGTTAGGCGAATAGGTCTGAGAATTGGCACAATCAGAATTGAGATTAAATGACAACAGAAAAAGTACAATTATAACCGGAATACTTATCGCTATTCTTTTCATTTCCATTTTTAAGAGGTGGCAAACGTAAAACATTTTTTTGTGAAATCAAAATTCGCTTTAACTTTGCTGTTGTAAATGATGAATATTCTACGTCAATATTTTGGGCTGACAAGCAGTCAGGAGCAGCAGTTTGAAGCGCTTCAGGAAATTTTTTCTTATTGGAATGCACGCATCAATGTGATCTCGCGTCAGGACATGGAAAATCTGTATGAGCGGCATATTTTGCATTCGCTCGGCATTGCAAAAGTGATAAAATTCAACGATCATACTTCCGTGCTCGACGTTGGCACCGGTGGCGGATTCCCGGGCATTCCTTTAGCCATCATGTTTCCTTCAAGCAATTTTCTCTTGGTTGATTCCATCGGGAAAAAGATCACTGTGGTAAATGCCGTGGTTGAAAAACTGGGGTTGACCAATGTCAGGGCTGTGCAATCGAGGGCAGAGAATATTGAAGGCAAGTTTGATTTTGTGGTTAGCCGTGCCGTTACTGCGCTTCCCGATTTTTTTTCCTGGGTGAAGGATAAGATCAAAGGCGATGGTTTTAATGAACTGCCCAATGGAGTCCTTTATCTGAAAGGCGGCGATGTTGCAAAAGAGCTTGCACAACTAAAAAACAATCATCCCAAATTAAAAATTACTTCACAAGTGTTTGAGTTAAGCAGCTTTTTTAAAGAAGAATTTTTCGAAACGAAAAAGGTGGTTTATTTTACGAAATATTGATTCGCACTTTCCAAATAACACTTCTATATATTATAAAGAATATAGGAGGAATTAAGTAAACGTTGATTTATTTTTTTAATACTTGGTCATTTATTATGATCAATTAAAAAACAATTCCATAAATATTGATTTGATAATCCTACAATTAGTTAATTTTTATTTTATCCTTGTAATACGATTTTAATTAGTTGATATAAATCATTTGAAATTTTGCAGGGGTATGACATAGTGCTCCCGAAACTTCGGAGACACATTGCAGGGGTACGACATAGTGCTCCCGAAAGTTCGGGGACACACTGCAGGGGTATGACATAGTGCTCCCGAAACTTCGGAGACACATTGCATGGGTATGACATAGTGCTCCCGAAAGTTCGGGGACACATTGCAGGGGTATGACATAGTGCTCCCGAAGGTTCGGGGATATATTGCAGGGGTATGACACAGTGCTCCCGAAAGATTGGAGATATATTGCAGGGGTACTACATAGTTGTTCATTAAGTTCATAACAATTGCAACTTTTTCGCTTAAATTTTAGCAAAAGAGCAATTAAAAATTGAAAAGAAATTTAGGGTAAAAGTCTCTAGCCTGATTAATTCATAAACTCAAAAAATGTTTTTGATAACTGAATTATTGGAACATTTTCTTATCATAACACTATTATTTTCTTGAAATTTTATTTTTCAAACACCATC
>CAISZK010000103.1 GCA_903889915.1 uncultured Bacteroidota bacterium | reverse complement strand
TTCCTCCGTTCCGCTGCGCTCCACGGAGGAACAAGCCTAGATTGATGCTCCCCAAATCCAGTTTACACAATCTACTTTATGCTACCCATTCCAGGCGAGGATGTTCAATCCTAAGGAATGGATGTTCATTCCTTAGGCGAGGATGTTCAATCCTAAGGAATGGATGTTCATTCCTTAGGCGAGAATGTTCAATCCTAAGGAATGGATGTTCATTCCTTAGGCGAGGATGTTCAATCCTAAGGAATGGATGTTCATTCCTTAGACGAGGATGTTCAATCCTAAGGAATGGATGTTCATTCCTTAGGCGAGGATGTTCATTCCGTCGGAACGGGTTTCACTTGATGGAAAACTGAACTTTTAATTTGGGTTACTGCTGTTATTGCCTACAATGTAAGTGCCGCTGAAATTATAATAGGTGAATGAAGTTGCTCCGGGCTTTACAATGCTAACCCATCCTGTATAAACTTTCTTACCAGGACTTGAAGCAAATGCAGTGTATTCTACCAAACCCTTTTCATTTTTTGTGTTATCCAACTTTTTCCCAACATGTGTGATTGTATCTCCTATATAAACATCCGGAGGCTTTTTAGAATCATAAGCTGCCAATAAAATGCCAGCTTTGTATTGATCTCCGACATGAATAAAAGTTGATTCAGGTATAACAAAACAACCAATAGTAAACCATCTAAAGTTATCATAAGAACCAATATTGCTCACTAATGATGAAATCACATCTCCTTCTATGACCCTAATATCAATGATTAATTTATTAAAAAGGGCAATATCTTCAACAAGTGAATTATTCATAAAATAATAATCTACCCAGTTTTCAACTTTGCGACCAGAGAAATCATACTTAAAAGCAAAATTGGAAATCCTATTTTCTTCAATTGTATTTCTGTAACGCGAACCAGTATCAAAAAAATCTGATATTTTCTTGTAATAATCTTCCAATTTCTTTTTCAATTCAGTTGCTCTGTCTGATGATCCATTGTAAGAAGGACCATTTAAAATTTCCTTTGGAATATTGCAGTTGTTTTTAGAGTCTATATTTATCAATGACATTGAATCAGCAACAGACCATTTATCAGGATCATCAAATTTCCATTTAACACCAAATTCTGCATCTGCGATCATTTGGGTTTTAAGATATGAAATAAATTTGACCATATCCTCTGAATAATCTCGCGCTTTCATCGCTGAATCAAAATATGGTTTTACCTTTAACGGATTTTCCATTAATTCTATTTGAAACTCCCAAAATACTTTTTCATTTTTACTGGTAATTGCACCTAGACTTTTAACCATTCCCTGATTAAGAGTAAGGATTATTCTGTTTGAATTATTTCTAATTTTAGTATTCGCAATAAAAAAGAATACCGCAACTATCATAAAGAAAACCAGGAAAACCAATAACAATTTATTTCTCTTCCTCAGTTTATCAAGTTCTGATTGCAATGCTATCTCCCTTGTGTTTTCAATATCTTCCATAATTTGGGAATTTAATTATTATTTAAAATTTTAAAAAGTAAATGGGCATTATTCCAATTGTTTCCTTTAAAAATTTTACTCCATGTTACGCATATAATTTGTAAATACAATAAACACACTGTCTCTTTCTAACCCAACATAACCATAGTCAAATCTAAAATCAAGATTAACTTTTGCCGTTTTAAACTCATCTATTAATAGCGTGATTTGATTTGATTTTGTCTTTTCAATCATTAAATCACTAGCAAATATCGTTGATCGCCCTGTAGATCTTTTTCTCCTGATAAGTTCATTTTGATCAATGCTTATTTTTACGTTATCATTATCTAGACTATCACATAAAATCAAAACAAAATCCTTCTCCATTCCTTTTGAATTTTTAAAAGCATGATCATAAAAATTGATACTATCAAGTGAAGTAAGCCGAATACCTTTAAGTCCACCAAATCTTCTATTAAAAAGACTATCAAATTTTGAGTTATCTGAATACAATAACTTATTAGCCTTCTCAAGAGAATCAAGCCATTTTTCTCTAGCCTCTATATAGTTATATTCAATCCAGTCATTGCCTGTTTTATACAGGATATAATCGTAATCATATTTTACGCAAAGCTTCTTTTCTTTTTGAGAATGGTTACATGAACTCAGACCTAAAATGAGAAGTAAAAAAAGATTAAAATGGCATCGTTTCATTGTTCAATTATTTTTACAATAAAAGTTATAATCGCTGATTATTTTTCAAGACTTAATTAAACCGTGTGATCATTCATTCATTAATGTTGTTGATGCATCATGTACACAAAACAAATTCTTTCCTGTTCTGCTGTCAAGCACCTGCAATATACCTCTTGATTCGTCGCCAGCCAAAACTATCCTGTTGTCAACTTTGTGAATGAACACTTCATTCCGGTACTTGCTGTGAGCAATATCAAGGCACTTCACCTGCCCTGTCCAGATATTCTTCCCTGTGGAAGCATGAACACAGATAAGCATAGACCCTGTCGCAATGGGCGAATAAATTGCGATGTAAAGCGTATCCTGCCACAAAACAGTTTTGATGTTTTCTCTGTATGCATATTGCAAATGATGCTGCCACTTTTGCTTTTTCTCTTTGCTGAAAAAAACAACGTTAGAGTCATCCACAATTTTCAAATAGCCAACCGTGTCTTTTAAATTCATGACAGGGAAATACGGGTCGTCTGACCAGTGTTGGTTGTCCCAAACGCTCGGTACTTTGCTGACATCCCAAATCCTGTAACCTGCTTTCACAGCAGTGGAATCAAGAAGTTTTAATTGCTCAACATTCAGCAACCATTTTTTAAACATCACGATGGTGTTGGTGGTGTCAATCGTAATCTTTGGATTTTGCTTGGCAGTTTTATTGTTACTATGTGCACAACCTGAAAAACAAATGATGGCTTCGGCTAGGAGTATCAATGAAAGGCTGTAGTTTTTGAGATTTGAATTCATGGTTTTGGATATTGGATGTTGGTTGTTGGATTTTGGATATTGGATCTTGGAATTTGGAATTTGGAATTTGAATCATCCCTTGCTCTCTCCTGCTTAGTTTGAAGGTTCCCACAGTTCAATTTTATTTCCTTCGATGTCCATGATGTGAATAAATTTTCCGTAATCATAGGTTTCCATTTTGTCAACAATGGTAACGCCTTCCTTCTTTAGTTCCACAACGAGGGCTTCGAGATTTTCAACCCTGTAGTTGATCATAAAATCTTTCGTTGATGGCTCGAAATATTTTGTTGTGTCAGGAAAAGTACTCCATTCCGTAGAGCCTTTTTTTGATGAATCCGTTGCCAGGCGCCATTCGAAAGATGTTCCCCCCCAAGGGTTGATTATAAAACCAAGATGTGTTTTGTACCAGTCCTTCACTTTATGCGGATTTTTACATTTGAAAAAGATGCCGCCAATGCCGGTTACTCTTTTCATTTCTGTAAGGTTTTTTGATCTGTCAGTGATGACTGTTTTAAAGGTGAAACCCATGCCAAAAGCAACGGCAAGAGCAAGGATAAAGATTGTGGTTTTTTTCATTTTGATTGATTATAATTGAATCGCTAAATTACAAATTTCCCACAATGTCAATTTATTTTCATTTTATTTTGCTTCGGTATGCTATTATTTTCACCTCTTCAATTGCAGAAAAAACAAAAACCGCGGTAATAAAAAAAATCACTCCTCCCCTGTTCAATTCAAACTTATTCCTACATTTGCATTGAACCAAAATTAAATTATTACCATGAAAAAACTTATTTTTTTATTAGCAATTGCGGCGTTGGCATTTTCAAACCACGGATGTAAAAACAGCGCAAAATCGGGACAGGATTCAACAAAAGTCACTGTTCTCAGTGTGGACAGCTTTCTTCTTGCACCTGAAAAATGGGCAGACAAAGAAGTCACTATCAAAGGAACCGTTAGCCATGTTTGCAGAGAAAGCGGCAAGAAAGTTTTCCTTTTTGGAAAGGACCCCGAAAAGACTTTAAAAGTGAATGCAGGTGGCGATCACGCTACATTTGATATCAAATTAGAAGGCTCGGAAGTTGAAATTGCAGGCAAGGTTACCGAAGATAAAAAAATTGACACTGCCTACCTCAATAATTGGGAAAAAGAAATAAAACAATCATTGGCCGACGATGATAAAAAAACCTGTACGGAAGATAAAAAGGCAGTATCTGGTCAGACGTGTAGTGATAAAAAGAAAAAAGAAGAAGCAAAAGATCCTTATGCCAAAGTGAACGAATATCGTAAGAAACTTGCAGAAAGCGGAAAACCTTACATCCCGGTTTATGCAGTTACCTGCAAAACTCTGAAAGAAATAAAGAAGTAGATCATTCATTGCTGATCATTGATAAAGCAGTATAAGAGTATAAGGGAATGAGTAACTTGTTTACGAATTCCCTTATACTTTTAAACTCTCCAAACTTTTCAAACACTTCAACCATTTCAAACATTTCAACCCCTCCCCCGCATGTCATCAAATTCTTTGAAGATCTTCAGGAAATGGAACCGAATTCTCCACAGGGATATTGGCTATTTTATTTTCGGAGTTACGTTGATTTATTGCATTTCGGGAATTGCCCTTAACCACAAACAAGACTGGAACCCGAACTACAACATTACCCGCAAAGAGATCAGCATTAAAGACAACGTTGACAAATCAACCGTAACGCTTGATTGGGTGATGGCATTGCTCAGGCAATATGGCGAGGAAGATCATTACAAAAAATATTATTTCCCTGATGATGATGAACTGAAGGTGTTTATTGAAAATGGTTCTGTTTCGATCAACATGCCGTCAAAGAGCGGGTATATCGAGAAGATCACCAAACGCCCGTTTTTCTTTGAGATCAATTTCCTGCATTACAATCCGGGCAAATGGTGGATATGGTTTTCGGATGCTTTTTGTACTGGCCTGATCATTGTTTCCATCAGTGGTTTGTTCATCATTGCGAAAAGCAAAGTGAGCCTTACACGAAGAGGCATCTGGTTTATACTAGCAGGTTTGATAGTGCCGATATTGGCGTTGATTTTTTTATAGAGAAATATTCATGTACATGCGTTTGTATTCGTGCGCCAACAGGAGAAATACAATATAGTGTAGTGGGCAAAAAGATGCTTGATGCAGTTGTGATTAAAGATATCAGTGCGATTTTCAATCTTGTCATTTCAACTATTTAATAACACAAATCCAGAACAATCAATCGAAGGGTGCAAAACTTGTAATTATCCATTGATTGTTTATTTTCTCAATGACTAATCTTGGGTATGCAATACACCAGAAATATTTGTCTTTAACCCAACCTTTAATTCTGCCGTAATCAGTAGAAATATAGTCCCAGTAATCAGAAGACCGATTATTATTGTTCTCTTGCTGCGTTTTTTCAATATCAAGAGTAACTATGTCATAGGAAAGACGCTTGGATATTGAAGAATTTTCATTTGGTTGGGCATATACAGGAACAGATTTATCAATACAAACCAGGGTTGAATATGGTTCAAAAAAAGTATCTTTTTTCAGTCGAAAAAATTTATTTGCATCTGCATAAGGTAATTGAAAGACCCTTTTGTTATCCATAGTATCAAATACCCCTCCCAATTGAATAATTTTAACCAATAATTTCCATAGTCCTGTACTATCCGGTTTATTTAGTTGCCAGTTAAAAATGAAATCCTTTTTGCCGACAAGTCCACCTCCGTAGCTTGACACTATGCCCTTATCAAATAGTTTAAAAAGTCGCGCTGTGTCTTTTGACAGTGAAATATTCTTTAAGTTTTCGATGAACACAACCAGAGAAGTATCTGCTTTTGATTCATCAACAGGATAGATCTTAAAATCTGATTTTTGATTTTGCGCCAATGCAAACTCAAGTGTTAGCGCGATGTGTATTGTAAGTATAAGTCGAAACATTTGGTTAAGTTCTAATGAATATCAGGTTTTTTATTTCTCTTGTTATTGATACCACAAAATTAAACTCCGTTCTTTTTTTTTCTTAACATTGAATGAAATTTTAATTTATTGACATTGTTCTTCTCTTTGTAGAGATTATAAATCCCACTCTAAAACCACAAGGATTGCAAATCCTTGTGGGCGTGCAAAGTCAGCATACATTTAGTTTTTAAAATACCCATCCAAAACCAATTCACCCTCTGCACCTGGTCCCCACATACCAGCAACCGGATTGACGCATCTTTTACCTCTGACCGGGACAAAAAAGGCAATTTTAGTCTTTCGGGTTCTAAAATTAATGTAGGTTTCAATCTTCAAATAGTTTTCAATAAACGTAGTATTTTCATTCACTTTTATTTCGAATTTCTTCGCTATTCTGTAGTCTGCTTTTAATCCGCCAATGCATGATCCAGTCCAGAAAGAATAACACCTTGGTGGCAATTCATTCATCACTTTAGGGTATTCCCATTCCGGGTTCAGATTACCATAACCAGAATAAAGAAGCTTGCAACCTGATGAATCAAACCTAAAAGTGGAATCACTATGAGCCCAATCAATGTACTGTTCCTGCCGAATGATTTTGTGAGTAGAATAGTCAATAATTTCTTTGATTATTATTACGTCAACTTGATTAGTGTCTATTCTGTGGATAATGGCTGAATCTCTATTCTCAATAAGCGTATTGAACAACACTTTTATGCTATCGGATTTTATTGATTCATGACTGAAAGTTTGGTCTTTTAATAATTGATGAGTCCTGTCATTCCACCTGGCAAAAAGTGAATTCGTTTGACCATAAGAATAGTTAATGATCAGCAGAATGGATATTTGAATGATGTTCTTCATATAGGTTAGCATACCTCATTAAAAATGCGAATTCATTTATTCATGATTTAAACTTTTTATGCTTTGTATCTTACTATTTTCAATCATCCACTGTCTGCCGTATGGTTCTTTTATTAGTATAAAGTCCAAGAATTGTTTGCATTTGCAATATGACAAATGAAATTCGAATCTTTTGTACTGCTATTGCTGTAACACCGCTATAACCTACTCATTCAATCAACAGCCATCAAAGTAATACTAACCTACTACCAGTACATCTTTTCCATTTTTTATTTAAACCAACGGTTGCTGTATTGATTTCCCAGAATATCATTATAAATTATTCCAATAAACTTTAATGTTGAGACATCTACAGGAGTAGGAAGTGTGTAAGAATAAAACCCGAGGCCATAAGTGCCATTAACCGCAAAATTACTTGATGAAAGCCATGGAGTATTGTATATCTGGTGACACGTGGAATCACAAAATTGCAACATAACATTCGTTATCATAACGTCAGGATTAACAACAGTATAATCTGAATGCTGGTATTTAATAGAAACCGAAACAAGTTGCCCGGAATTATTGATGTTTATGGTAGGAGTAACAAATACCAGGTTATATTTTGCGTCAATATTGGAGAAACTAAAAGTAAAGGGTGCTCCATCAAGATACATATCGTATATGCCCGGATCGAGTGGTAAAGATCCCGGTCTGCCTGCCCCAATATTCCAGCCATGTCCGCTATAACCGGTGTTTTGCACATTCACGGAACAATCTAAATTGGGATTGCCTTCGGGGCCTGTGATCCTGACTGTGTCGGGAGTAACAAAACCTGCCCCACCGGAAACGTTGATCCCGTAACCCAGTGAATTGAACGCACTATCAGCAATAACCGGCTGGGATGTATTTGTGCCATAAGTGCCGGCGTCATTAATGTAAAAGAGAGATTTGACAAAGATCTGCCTGTTGCTTAAGTAATCTAAGTTCCCGTCATTATCAGCATCAATGTTTTTAGCCAATGATTCGAAAAAGCTTTCCGTTTCTTTCAGGCTGTTGATTTCGGCCTGCGTAATTATTATTTCATTACCAAATGGGTCGTGAGAGGGAATGACACTTTTTCCGACCAATGTGAGTGTTGACAGATCAATGGTTGTGCTGTCGCCATGGATAAGGTCACCAAGGGGAAGCAAATTTAAACTCTGGGTTGTAAGAGTGCCAATGTATTTGTAATTTGCATCCAGAAACACGAGAGCAGTGGCAGTTCCAATATTTGAAGTTGCACTAAAGGACCCATTCACAATATCCACGAGACTTAATAACAATCCGCCTCCATTGGAGCCACCCTGAAGGTTCAATCCGCCAAAAACAAGCACTTTCCTGGCATCGGATAGGGATAATGAATCACAGGTTTTTTTACCACCTGCAAGTTTCCCTTTGATGGTTACATGTTTGTTGTTGTTATTGTCGTTATTGTTTTTGTCTTTTTTACAACCAGTGATAATGACAACGGTTGAAATAAGAATTAATAAAATTGTCTTTTTCATAATTCAGGATTTATTGTTTTAAATTATTGCGATTTTTAATCTTCACACTTTTTGTTTTATTCGTGGCTTTCAGATTTTATTTCCTTAGTAAAAGAGTTACTAACACCTTCTTCTTAAGTATATCCCCGATTGATGAGCGTTTGCCATTGTGTTACATTTTTCATTCTTCACTTATTAAAGCAATAAAGTTGAAAATAAGTGAAAGCTATAGTTTGTTACAAAAGTACTAAAGTTATTTTGAATGTTTTATAAGTCTTCCAAATGCACCCGGCTATTATTCTATTATAAATTTTTTCGCAATTATTATATCGTCAATGAAATACTAATGTAGTCTGATAAATTTATCCAAATCGTTCTTTGTTTTTATTTTGCTTCTGATAGCTTGTTTTATGCTGTCATTCATGCCCGGATTTTTCAGGAAATACAGATCCAATTTCATTTTTATCTCATCCTCCATTTTGTATTTAAAATCTGCATAGTACATATTGTCACCATATTTACTGTAAAGATAGTCAAAAGAATTGTTGATAAAAGCCACTTTTATACTATCAGGCAGCGAACTCTTTTTTGCATCGTTCATGCAGGCTTGTTTATATTCTTCTTTACTGTGGTAAAGTTTTTTTCGAAAGGCATCAGGAAAAGAGAATTTCAATAACAAATATGCAAGAATGATTATCAGGCAAAAAACAATAGCTTTTTTACTAGATTCAACCAGCTTTTTGGTCTGTAATGAGTCTGACCAGATTTTTCCTCTTTTTGCTAACAAAAACACTACTATCCCTATGAGGAGGCAAGGGAATGCGCCTTTAAATACGAGTGAAAAATATTCTATAAACGGTTCCATTTTTTTTATTTGATGTTATTGTTAACTATCCTTTGTCATTTCTGATCAAACTCTACCTGATCAAATCCTCATTCATCACTACCACAAAAATGAGCCACTGCAATCTCTGTCATTTTATTATCTTTTTAACTTTAATGACTATTGTTTCCGCTATCCTGTCGTGCACTGTGCGGCGGTTGTAATCAATAAAATATTGCAAAAACCCGAAACCAAACTCCAACGATGACGCATAATAACCCAACGAACGTTCAATGGAATGCCAAAGCGTCAGATGTTCATGATTTGTTGCTAATATCCTTATCCTCAAAATTCGTTTTCCAATTGTGTAACCATTTGTAAAAAAAGTGATCAGTCCCAGGTACAAAACAGGGATGGACAATTTAAAAATCGTCGTTAATATTTCAGGTGCATGGTATTCCAAACCTTTGCCGTCAACAGGTGAATCGGCATTGGTTACCCCTACACTCAAACTAAAATCAATCAACCCAAAATAGTTGAGTATCGTTCCAAATGCGAACAAGATCAAAACAAGCGCGATAAGGTCAATTACAAGTGCAAAAAAACGCCTGACAAAACCGGCAAGTTCCAGCCCTTCCAATTGATTGGAGTGCTTTATTTTTGAATTATCGTAATAGTGTGTGGTAAAAATATTTTTCATAAAATTCTGTGTTTGTTTTGGAATCATTTCAGTGAAACAAGACTACAAAAGTTTTTGAAACTTTTGTAGTCTAATACTCCTCGCAATAAGTGAGCAAATACTTTTTACATCCCGCTAATAATATATGTACTCATAAACATCTACCGTGCTGTTCAGATAAGTCCGGGTTTCTTTAGTCGGCAAGCCATTTGAATTAAATTCGAACACGGAACTGTATGAGTCTGACGGTTTCGGATTGCCACTTTGATCATTATGCGTTTGCTGAATGATGTTGTTTGCCGAAAGAACGTCAGGTGACATTCGCGCCAAACCTTTTATTTTGATGTTTTTTTGGTTGTCATACACATAATAGGTTGTATCGCAAACCAGGTCGCCGGAATCGTATTCCTTTACAACGTGGTTAGCGCTACCATAAATGAAATTTGTTCCGAACATTCCTCCTCCATAATAAAACCAAAGAGACTCTAACCGGTTGACACTGTCGTATTGAAGCGTTTGTGTAAATTCCTGCACTGCGCCGCAATAATCATTGATGGTTATAAGCAGATTACCGGAATTGTAAACGTAGGAATCGTTAGAATTATTGGCAGCATCGGAATAAACATTGTCAACGCGGGTAATCCTTGCAGACTGATTATAAGTAAATGCGCAACTACTACTAAAATTTCCGGCATCATTATAATAGGTTATTGTTTTAACAGTATGATCAAAGTTATAAGTGTATTCCGAAATGATAACAGAATTTTTCTTTATCCTGTAAAGTATCGAATCGCCTGTCAATATGGGTGTGTCTGTTGTGTTATTGGATTTGTCTTTCTTGCATGAAGCAAAAGCAAGCAATATCAATGTAAAGGAGAGAACTGCTGTGATTATTTTCATAGTAATGGTTATTTGTTCATTTCACATTTTATCACTTTCGTAAAAGAACCAGGAACAGAATATTTACTAAATGAGTTTATTCCATAACTGGCGCATGTTTCCCAACGTGTGCCAATATTTCTTCTCATCTCAAAAAATTAATAAAGTTATGTTCTACAAGTTCTATTGCATTTCATTTATCAACTTGACGATTATTCTTTCACAAAATTCTTCACCAATATTCCTTTGTCTGTCCTTGCCCGTATGATGTAAACACCTCTTGCAAAGCCGGAGATATTGATGTCTGTTTTACCATCTGTCAATTTCAAACTTTTTATCAATTGCCCTTCGATATTTAAAATTTCTATTGTTGATTTTGGTTGGATATCTATTTCGATATTGTCTGATGCAGGGTTGGGGTAAATATGTAAAAGTGATGGTTGATACGATTGTGCAATTGATGTGTTAACTGGTGAATTTTTGCGTCGTAAAATCCATGGGTCGCAATCAAAAACATCTGTTGTGTCAGATAAGGTATTATTGCCATATACTACAACAAAAGAAAGGTCGCCCCATTGTGTTAAGGTAGGTTCTCCAACGCCAAAAATTAACCCTGAACCACTGGTGATCACATCAGGTTCTATAACTAACTCCCTTGCACCCCAACTATTCCAGTCATTGGCGATCTGTTGTTTCGATCTGTAAATACATCTCTTTCCATTTATGTTATCGGCACAAAAATATACCCACCAATCAGTTCCGTCACTCCATAAATGAGGTTGCACATCATAAGGCGCCTGGTCATTTAAAACATTGGTAATCTTTACAGGGGTTTGCCAGGTAGAACCGTTATCATAACTTAATGAGTAGTATATGTATCTGTCACGGTCAAAGAAAACCAATAAAGTTGTAGCATTCAATCTTTCAATATGCGGATTATCTTCTTGTCCTGTAGAGCTTAGGATAGTAAATTCCGAATTGTTTGATGGATTAACCGGAACATTTCGCATCATTTTTAACTCCATGTGAAGGGAATCGCCCAAATCCTTTGTATAAACAAAGACATCAAATGTGTCGGAGTTTTTCAGTACACCGCAAGCACCTCCTTCAAAATACATAGGTGTGTGGAGATTAGATTGATGCCAGGCATTAAAATTCAAGGCAGTGTCTGTACGTTCAGTAATAACAATATCGCTGTTCATGTAATTCGGACAGCCCCACGGATTTGTTACTGTATCAATTCCCAATAATGGCGGGCGAAAATAAGGGTCAAAATTGAAACAAATAGGATTGGCCTGCAAATCTGTGATCCATGAAAAAGCATCCAATGGTAGATAGGTGCTGAAAAGATGTTTTCCATCACGGGTAATATACAAACCATCCTCCCACCCCGGCACATTGACAGACTGAATTGAAGGGGCAGAATAATTTGTGTCGGGTACAATAAATGTAGCATTCGCTTTAATTGCATTCCAGTTAGGTTGTGCGTTTACTATTGATGAAGTAAAAATCGCAATAATTGAAATGATTTTGAGCAATGATCTTATTGTCATAGATTAATTGGTATTTGTGAAGCGTTGGCTGTCATTTCGTTTTTTTATTTAATTCAAAAATAGCCTGTTTGATTGTTGTAGGATTTTATATAATGCGGAGAAAATTTAAATAGTTTTTTCAATTCCTTCAATTTTGCGTTTTCAAACCCGGCGTTTATTCTTTAACAAATTTCTTCATCATTATTCCCTTGTCTGTCATTGCCCGTATGATATAAACTCCGCTTGCAAAGTCTGACACATCCAGTTCTGTTTTACCATCTGTCAATTTCAAACTTTTTATCAATTGCCCTTCGATATTTAAAATTTCTATTGTTGATTTTGGTTGGGTAATTATTTCAAGGTTATCTGACGCAGGGTTGGGATAAATGGTTAACTGATCATTGTTTAATTCGAATTGTTCTACACCCGCTGATACTGATTTGACCGTATTGCTGTGTGATTTCAATAATGCCAGTGTTTGTGTTGATTTCATAGTTGGTGCACAATCAAAACCTAAAGCATCTATTCGCCAGTTGCCATTTGGATAGCTTGCGTAGTAAGGATCTGTAGCTGAAAGGCCGGTAGTGTTTATTAAAACATGCCAGTTCCCCGAATTATTATCATCGCGGAAAAACGAATATCCTGTTATAGGGTTTGTTTGTCCGGTTTCAACTGTATAAGCGTTCCATGAAAAATTAGCACCGCTTTCCTGCACAAACATTGTCTGATGATAAGGGCTTTTATCCCCAATATTTCCGCAAGTGTCACGTATAGCCAGCTTGTATTGCCAACTTGAGTACATTGGGTTTCCACCATTTGGCCCGCCTATACTTAACGATGTATCAATAAACTCACTCAAAGCATTTTTACTTACAGCGCCAATGTTTAAATAGCTTGAAGAAAGCGCATCCATCCTGTAAACGATAAAGCTATCAACATTGGTATAGGTTGTTTTATCCCAACACACAACATTGTATTTATATTGAGTAGCGCTGTCGGTAGTAACCATACAGATATTAGGAATTGAAGGCCATACCAGACTAATAGAAATATTTGCAGAAGCTGTGCATCCAATAGCATCAGTACCCGAAACAATGTAGGTGGTGTTAGCAGTAGGCATAGCTGTTACAGAACTTGTAATACCCAGGCTATTGCTCCATGTATAAGCAAGTGCACCGCTGGCAGTGAGTGTTGTTGATGCTCCCGCACAAATGGGATTTGCTGAAGCGGTAACGCCAATAACAGGATTGGGATGAACAATAAGGCTTGCTGATGCCGTTCCAGAACAACCTGATGCATTTGTAACGGTTACCGTATATGTTCCTCCTGTGTTTACCATAATAGTTTGTGATATAGCACCTGTGGACCAGATATAGGATGAATATCCTGCTCCTGCATCCAGTGTTGCATTCATGTCTGCGCATATTTGTGTAGGGCCTGTTATGATTGGAGTGGGATTGGAATTTACATTAACAGTCACTGAGGCGCTTGCCGTACATCCTGATGAAGTAGAAACACTGACAGTGTATGTTGCAGTGGCATAGGGATTCGCAATTGGATCAGGAATAGTATCATTACTTAATCCTGCCGAAGGCGACCAATTATATGTAAGTGTATCCGTGCCTGTGTAATTTGTAGAAGCATGTAATTGCGCATTACTCCCAAAGCAAATTGCAATATTAGTGTCTGCATAGGCTATTAATAATGGGGGTTGCGTAATGGTAATACTTATAGGATAATATATTATCCCATTGTGGTCTGTAATTATAATTGTATCAGTACCTGCTGTTAGCCCAGAGAATAAACTATCATTCTGAGCAGTTCCACCATTTAACGAATAAGTATATGGTGGTGTTCCACAATTCACAGAAGTAACCATTGCTGTACCATTATTGCCGCCATAACAACTTACATTAGTTTGTGTTATAGTTGGTGGTTTATAAGTGGAAATAAAATTTCCAAATGCATACGGCTCAGAACCAACCGTAATTGTAGCCGTTACATTATTGGTAGTTGTGTTTATTACACTTATTGTATTAGCATTCATATTCGCAACATATACCTTACTTCCATCAGGGCTAACAGATAAACCTTCAGGATAAGCGCCAACTGCAATAGTAGCCGAAACAGAATTGGTAGCAGTGTTTATTACACTTACTGTATTAGAAACATTATTCGCAACATATACCGTACTTCCATCAGGGCTTATAGATATACCATAAGGATTAGAACCAATTGTAATTGTAGCCGTTACAGTATTGGTAGCTGTATTTATTACACTTACTTTACCGGGAGTATTATTATTTGCAACATATACCTTAGAACCATCTGGACTAACAGATATACCAACAGGCCTAGTACCAACCGGAATTTTAGCCGTAACAATATCTGTAGTGGTGCTGATTACACTAACAGTATCTGAATTTATATTCGCAACATATACCTTGCTTCCATCGGGGCTTATAGATACACCCATAGGACTAATACCAACCGTAATTGTAGCTGTAACAGTATTTGTTGCGCTGTTTATTACACTTACTGTATTATCGCCAGCATTCGTAACATATACTTTTAATCCATCGGGACTTACAGATATACCATTAGGCCTCGTACCTACCGGAATTGTAGCCGTAACAGTATCTGTAGCGCTGTTTATTACATTTACAGTATTATCATTATAATTCGTAATATATACTTTGCTGCCATTAGGGCACACAGATACACCCCATGGATGAAAACCTACCGGAATTGTAGCCGTAACAGTATTTGTAGCAACATCAATAACTGAAACGGTATTATCTACGTCATTTGTGATGTAGGCAGTTTGTGCATTTGCCTGCTTGCTGAAGAGGCAGACACTTAAGCCAAGTGTGGCAAGCATTGTAATTGAGAAAATTTGTTTTTTCATAATTCGAATTTTAAACTAATTTGAGTTTTTTTATTATTTGTATTCTTATTTTTTTATTTGCGCTTTGGATTACGGGTTCGAAATGGCAATGGTTTCCAATTGTTACAATTCTTCCGATTTACATTTGTTGTTTACTTTTCTTTTTTCAACTAAATTCTTTACTCTATATCGGTTTATCCCGCAGTGTTTCATTTTCCAACCTTATTACCTGTTATTACCTTAGTAACTGTAATATACCTACCACAAAATAACCTTATTATCTTATTACCATTGCAATGTTTGCTGATAAAATTTAATAAATTCTTCGTATTCTTGTTGGAAACTCTTTTTCTTATGATGTTCCGGTTGCTTAAGTATGTATTTGCACACTTTATCAATTTCTGATTTTGATACAGAAAAAGCAGATGCTGATTCCTGCCAATTAAAAGATCCTTTGCTTAACTTGTTTTCATTTATAAAGTTTTTTGTGCTGTCGGCAATTCGGGTAATCAAAGTCCCTTCAGATATTTTTGGTGAACGGGATACAAGAAAATGCACATGGTCTGGGTTTGCGTATATTGCATACAACCTGGATTCATGATTGCTTACAATGCCAGTGATATATTTTTCTATTCTTAGTCGGTAATCTGTAAGGATCAATGGATAACGATCTTTGGTGATAAGGATGAAATGCGTGTACAAGTTATTATATTCAATTTTCATGGCGATAAGGTAATAAGGTTATTATATCGTGTTTATAATCTTGTTACTAAGGTAATAAGGTTGTTTGTTTGCTTTTAATTTACTTTCCCTGATGATTATGTTGTTTCTGTTTTAGTGTGTTTCGTAATGTAAACCGCTATCTCTTTCTCCTTTCAATAATGCAATAAACTTGAAAGTCCGTGAGAATATTGTTTGTTACTAAAGTAATAAAGTTGCCTGATCATTTTATTTTATATCTGCAATGTTTCGGCGTTTATTCTTTCACAAATTTCTTCATCATTATTCCCTTGTCTGTCATTGCCCGTATGATGTAAACTCCGCTTGAAAAGGCTGACACATCCAGATCTGTTTTACCATTTGTCAATTTCAAACTTTTAATCAATTGCCCTTCGATATTTAAAATGGTTATCTCCGATTTAGCAGGGTATTTTATGGTCATGTTATCCGTTGCAGGATTTGGAAAAACATCAATGGCATTGTCATTTTCATTCATGGGCTTGATGTTTGTGATCAGATCTTCAATATAAAGCCTGTCGTAGAATTTATAGGTTGCGCTTTTGTTACATTGAATTGTAAGACCCGAAACAAAACAGGCATTTGAATTCACGGGATAAACAGCAGTTACAAATCCCTGCTGGGCATTATTTTGTGACGACACAAGCCATTTAACCGAAACACTATCATTTCCAAAAACAGTATAACTATAGATGTATGCGCTGTCGGGCGTAAAGCTGAAACAGGTATCAATTGATGCCGCGCTCAATGTGTCAAAACAATTTGCATAAGAAGAACCAAGAATCTCTATCTTATATCCGGTTAAGGCTGAAGGCGCCAAATTGCCTAAAACAGAAATTTCAACATTGAAAGTTACTGAATAAATACCTGCTTCCGTCGGTTGTGGAGTTCCTGAAATTATAACACAGCCTACCGTTCCTCCATGCCAGAAATTGGTTGGGGTATTTGTAGCCCATGCGAAACCTACCGGAAGTCCCGTTATGTTTGCTATCCCTATGGAATCAACAGGAATGGTCAATCCCGAAACTACTGTGTCAACAGGTACAACTGCTGTCATTATTCCCGTATAAGGAATTGTGGCTACTGCAATTGGCATGTTGGCAATTGTATCTGGGAAAAATCCCGGACTTGTGTAGTTGCCCGGAGTACATTGTGAATAAGCTTGTCCTATCAACATGGTTGATAAAACAATGATTAGATTTCTTTTAAGCATGGTTGGTGT
>CAISZK010000102.1 GCA_903889915.1 uncultured Bacteroidota bacterium | reverse complement strand
AGTAACTGTCTAAATTTTAATTTTTGATTCTGTTAAGCATCAGCTTTATCATCGCTAATTGTATCATAGCCTGACTGGTTTCAGTTTGAAATTCAAAGTCTTTGCTTAGCCTGCGATAACTTTCAAACCATGCGAACGTTCTTTCCACAATCCATCGTTGAGGCAGCACTTCAAATTTTTTGGAAGTGTCTTTTCTCATCACGATTTCCACAATCCAGCCAAAGGTTCTGCGGGTATTTTCAATTAATTCTCCCCGATAACCTCCATCAGCGATTATTTTTACCAGACGATAAAACCGGCCTCTCAACTCTGCCATTACCATCGGTGCTGATTTGCTGTCATGTTCATTGGCTGCATGTACGATTACTGCTAACAAAAGCCCCATGGTATCAACAATAATATGTCTTTTTCTGCCCTTTGTTTTTTTACCCCCATCAATGCCTCTGCAAACGCCACCACTTCTTGTCGTTTTTACGGATTGACTATCAATAATACCAATGCTTGGTGATTCATTTTTACCTGCTTTTTTTCGAGTCTTATCTCTCAATAACTCATGAACCAGCTCAATTGTACCATCGTTTTTCCATTTTGTAAAATAGTAATAGACGAGTTTCCATGATGGAAAATCGGTCGGAAGCATACGCCATTGGCAACCTGTTTTAAGTAAATAGAATATGGCATCAAAAATTTCTCTTAAAGTGTACTTGCGCTTTCTTTTGTCTTTTAAAATGTCTAACATTGTTCCCCATTGACTATCGGTGAGGTTGCTTGGATATGTCTTCATGTTTCTCTATGTGTTTGGACACCATAAAGTTACATAAATATATTCATTTAAACAACTGATAGTCAATCTTTTATAATATATTTCTGTGTCTTTTTATGAGAATGATTAGCCTTTAAATTAATTTTAGACAGTTACTAAAAATAAATCCATGAACCTGTTAAAATTGGTGTGGATCGAGCTTTGGACTAAAAAATCCCAGCTTATTTCCAGCTTAATGGCAATTGTTATTGGAATTGCAGTCATTGTAGGGATCAGGACAATCAATGTTTTTTCCGAAAAAGCAGTAGCAGTCAAATTAGACAATCTTGGCGCAAACATTCTGGTGTTGCCGCAAGCTGCAAGTATCGACGATTATTATACCTCCGATATAGATGCTCCGACGATACCGATGGAATATGTTGAAAAGATCCTGACTTCCGACATAAAAGGTGTAGATAATTTATCACCGAAATTAACAAGGAGGATCACCATCGGTGATAAGAAATTTGTTCTAACGGGAATTCAGCCTAAAAATGAAATAGCGTCAAAGCCGTTGTGGCAGACGACGCGGTTTGGCAAGGAATTGCAGACGAGTTGCGCCCCTTCCGGCAATAAAAGTCATGGTTATGAAGATGAAAAATTAAAGCGGAAAGGAGTTGACAGCTTAACGTACTCTGAGTGTCTTTTAGGAGTGCAGGTCGCAAAAACTCTTAACCTCAGGGAAAAAGACAAGTTGAAAATTCAGGATAAAGAATTTATCGTTGCTAAGGTTATTGGTGAAACCGGAACAGTTGACGATGACAGAATATTTATAAATTTAAAAGCCGCACAGGATATTTTCGGCATCGAAAATCAGATCAGCGCTATCGAAATCATGGGTTGCTGTAATGCAATATCCGACGGCTTATTAAGCAAGTTAAGAAACATTCTGCCGGATACGCGGATAACTACGATCAATCAGATCGTTTCCACACAGATTGAAACCAATAAAATGATGAATAAAACTTCTGTCATTGTTTTGATCATAATTCTTTTTGTGGGTAGTATTTCCATTGGAAATTATATGTGGGCAAATGTAAATGAGCGCAGAAAAGAGATCGGCATTTTAAGAATGATAGGTACGCTGAAAAGCGAAATCTATAAAATTCTGTTGTTGAAAGCCACGATTTTAGGATTAATCGGGGGAGTTATCGGATATTTCGCTGGAACAATTGCCGCGTATTATATGGGACCTGTCTTTGCTCAGATACAGGTTTCAGCCATACCGTTATTTATGCTGTGGGCGGTTTTGATTTCAATTACCATTTCAATTTTGGGATCATTGCTTCCTGCTTATTTCGCAGCGAAAATTGAACCTTTTTCAAACATGCAGGAGGAATAGGGATGAATATTATTGAAACACACCATTTATCAAAAACATACCAGCATAAAGACGGTGCCGTTGAAGCCCTGAAAAACATCTCCCTTGCTGTTGAACAGGGTAGTTTTGTTACAATCACAGGCCCCTCCGGTTCGGGTAAAACAACCCTTTTGCTTACGCTTGCAGGGTTGATCAGACCTACATCAGGTACATTCAGTTTTCTTGAAAAAGAGTTGACCAATGTTCCCGACAGTAAACTTGCCCGTTTCAGAAGGAAAAATGTCGGATTTATCATGCAGAGTTTTGCGCTTATACCCTATTTAACAACGCTGCAGAATGTAATGCTCCCATTGGCATTAACCAAAACACCGGTTAAAGATCAAAAACGACTTGCCATGAACGTACTGGAATCAGTAGGACTGGAAAAGCGGTTAAACCATCTTCCCCGGGAACTCTCCGCCGGACAACAGCAAAGGGTTGCCATTGCAAGAGCATTGGTAAATTCACCATCGGTTATCTTTGCTGACGAACCCACGGGTAATTTAGATCCCAATTTGTCCGTTGAAATATTGGATTTTTTGAAAAACATCAATGAAAAGAACAGGATCACTGTTGTGATGGTAACTCATAGCCCGATTGCTGCCGTCTATGGCAATGTCAAAATACATCTTGACAACGGACAGATCCATTCGATGGTAAACTGAATGGAATCAATTTCACCCTTGTAGTCAACCTCATTGGCGCGCGTCTCTGACGCGTGCCAGCATCGTTTAATTCGAAAAAAACTGCAATGCAACGGCTTTGATTGAAAAGCCGCGGATCTGGACGATGGAATGTTTCTGGAACAATGAGAACTGCGGCATGGGAGGATGCTTGAGCATCAGCATGCAGAGGATCCCGAAGACGGAAAGTTTCTTTTTCATCGCAGTTGAATAGGATTACAAAAGT
>CAISZK010000101.1 GCA_903889915.1 uncultured Bacteroidota bacterium | reverse complement strand
GTAATTTTGTCCATGGGATTTCTTATTGAAAGTTTGAAAGCCCAAAGTTCACCTTTTTGGTGATACAAAAGTCCACCTAAAGCTCTGTTTTATCAACATCTTTAGGGGGACTTATTAACTTGTTTGCGACTTTAAGGTAATAATTAATGGATTTCATATTAGCATGAATTTTCCTAAATGCATTTAAATCTAAAAAATTCAGCCAGCAAAAATAATAAAAAAACAAAACGCAAAAGAAAAGTTGAAAAAAAAAACAGGAAATATTAAACTATTGAATTGTTCAAATTAAAAAGCTTTGTAATTCCTGTATTCACCAATCTTCCATCCGGTGCTCTTTTCAATCCAGTGGAGGATGCGGACTTTCAGTGAAAACTTTTTTTGGGTGGGATCAAAGTCAAAGGTCCAGTTCTTTTTACTAATCCTGCTATGCATCACAGCGGGGTGTGTGCCTGTGAAATGTGCCAGCGAATCAATGTTTGAATAATCGAACTGCGCAGTATTGGGAATATTCTTCTTCATCCATTCATCATCATGCCACATTTTGTGGAAATATTCCTGCTTGGCCTGTTGCAATTCCGGAGGCTTCACCCATCCGTAATGATACATTGTGGCATCAACGGGCTTTACATACATGATCTTGTTCCCAAGCCGGAAACCCTGTGCATCGCGGAATGAACGGATGTTTTTATTGTATTTCAGAATGCGGATCTCCTTGCGATACCAGCGCCTTGAATCGCCCACATAGTCATAAGAACCGTAAAAATGCTGATAGTTCAACAGCAAGCCTTCCACGCGCGGATCATCTTTCCATTTATGCATGGCCGCCATCAGGTTGATGTGGTATTTTTCATGGACAACTTCATCACCTTGTATGTAAAAGGCCCAATCAGTATCTGGTGCAATTGCTGCAAAGGCTTTATTGGTTTCAAGTGCAAGCACCCTTCCGCCTTCACGAAGGGAATCATCCCACACGGTTTCGATGATCTTTATTTTTGGTGAATCAATGGATCGGATAAGGTCGAGCGTGCCATCCTCCGAATTTCCTACGGCAACGACAAACTCATCACAAATCGGGAGTATCGAAGTGATGGCTTCCACAATGGGATAATCGAATTTCAGGGCGTTGCGAACAAAGGAAAAACCGGTTACTTTCATTGGTCAATTAGTCATTTGTCAATAGTCATTAGTCATTAGTCATTAGTCAATAGTCAATGGTCAATTGTCATTTTTAAATCTTAAATCAAAAATCAAAAAATCAGAAATGATTTTGATGGGGGTTTTTGCGTTCGAATTCCATTTGTTGAAGGACTCTTTGAATTTCAGAATTCACATTTCTCAACTCGGGTGATTCCATGCTGCCACTTGAACTTTGAATAATGTTCCCTTCTTTCCATATTCCTACAATAGTGTTGCCTGTTGTTTCATGATAAATACCCTGTCCATCCATCTTATCATCTTTCCACTCTCCTGTGTAGGAGGCGCCGCTTTTCCATTTATATGTTCCGGTGCCTTCCATTCTATCATCCACCCAGTCGCCATCATACGATTCGCCCTCGGCTGTTATCAATATTCCCTTGCCATTCTTTTTGCCGTTCATCCAATAGCCATCATATTTCTTGCCGCTTTTCCATTGCAATATTCCTTTGCCGTCCATCCTGTCGTCTTTCCAGCCGCCTGCATATTTATTTCCGTTTTTCCAGGTCATGATGCCCATTCCGTTTTTGCTGTCGTTTTTCCAATAGCCTTTATACACCCTGCCGTTTGGCCATAAGTAATCGCCCCAGCCATCTTTGCGGGCTTCTTTCCAGTGACCGAAATATTTTGTGCCGTCAATCCATCTGAATGAGCCGATGCTGTCCATTTTTCCATCCTTCCAATAGCCTTCATATTTGTCGCCATTGCGATATTCGAATACACCGAAACCTTCTTTACAATTGCCTGTGGAGCATTTATCTTTGTCGGAATTACACGATAGCAAAAATATAACTAATGCGAACATTAGGAGAAATACATTTTTATTCATTTTCATTGGTCATTAGTTGCCATTTTTAAAAACCTTATTTTTTCTTTGTTTTTTGACCTTAGTAGAAATAGTAGTTACCGATGATTCCGACCTTATTACCTTATTAAACCGCAATAAAATAAGGTAATAAGGTTAAGGTTGTTTTGTTTACCTTTTCTATTAAGGTTAAATTCAAAAAAATAAGGTTTTTATTCTATAGTCATTTGTCAAAAATCATTAGTTATTTATGGTCATTGATTGTCATCCATCACGTGTTATCAGAAACAATCAGCGTCCAATAAATCTCAAATCAAAAATCTCAAATCTTAAATCAATTTTCCCGTATAATTAAACGGTGTTATCTCTTTCAATTCTTTCTTCACTTTCTCCGGCACTTTCAATCCTTCAATGAATTTATGGAGTTTTTCTTTCGTCATTTTTTCATTGTTGCGTGTCAGTTCTTTCAGCGCTTCGTAGGGTTTCGGATATGCCTCTCTCCGCAGGATAGTCTGCAAGGCTTCGGCAATCACCTCCCAGTTTTTATCGAGGTCGTTGTGTATGGCTGTTTCATTTATCTCAAGCTTTCCAAGTCCTTTCATCAACGATTTGATGGCAATGACCGTGTATGCAACGGGCACTCCAATGTTTCTTGTAACCGTTGAATCCGTCAGGTCGCGCTGCAGTCTTGATATGGGAAGCTTTGCCGACAGATGCTCAAACACTGCGTTTGCCATGCCAAGATTGCCTTCTGAATTCTCGAAATCTATTGGATTCACTTTGTGTGGCATTGCCGACGAGCCTACCTCGCCTTTCTTTATTGCCAGCTTGAAATACTCCATCGAAATGTACGTCCACATATCGCGGTTCAGGTCAATCAAAATCGTGTTTATCCTTTTCAGGTTATCAAAAAAAGCAGCGAGGTTATCGTAGTGCTCGATTTGTGTAGTAGTTTGCGAGCGTTGCAATCCCAGAATGCCGTTCACAAACAAATTTGAAAAAGTCACCCAGTTGATTTCAGGATAAGCCACATGATGCGCATTGAAATTGCCTGTAGCCCCTCCAAACTTAGCTGAATAAGGTACCTTATCAATGGTTTTGATCTGTATTTTCAATCTTTCAGCAAACACCTTTATCTCTTTGCCCAGCATTGTTGGCGATGCCGGCTGTCCGTGAGTCCTTGCAAGCATTGGCACTTTTGCCCACTCCCTGGTTTGTTCATCAAGTTTGCGAACCAGCGTATCGAGCAAAGGTTTCAGTAATTTTGTGTAAGCTTCTTTCAGCGATAAAGGCACAGCGGTGTTGTTGATGTCCTGCGATGTCAGCCCGAAATGAATGAACTCGGCATATTTTGTCAGTCCAAGTTTTTCAAATTTTTCTTTCAGATAGTATTCCACAGCTTTCACATCGTGGTTGGTGATCTTCTCAATGTTCTTTATTTTCACGGCTTCCGCAACTGTGAAATCCGAATAGATCTTCCTTATCTTTTTAATATGCTCCTTATTCATCCCTTTCAACTGCGGCAGAGGGACGGCACACAAAGCAACGAAATATTCCACCTCGACATAAACGCGGAATTTTATCAAAGCATACTCCGAAAAATACTGCGAAAGATCTTCTGTCTGCTTGCTGTAGCGCCCGTCAACTGGGCTTATTGCGGTCAAAGGGGAAAGTTCCATTGGTTAGAATTTTAATAAACTTTGAACTGCAAATATACTATAAGTATTTGAGATTTGTGATTTTTGATTTAAGATTTTGTTCAAAGCTCAAGGTTCAAAGTTTAAAGTTGCGCAGCTTTTTACATTTTGCATTATTTTTGATTTAAGATTTTTGATTTATCCGACGCCGATTGTCTCGGGTAAAACGGATTTGTGATTTAAAAACGCAATGACTTTAATTAAGAATAAAATACTACTGCTTCAATAAATTTAATAATCAAAAATCTTCGTGAACTGAGCGGGGAATGGCATTGAATATATCGTCAAGGTCATTTGAAGCAGTGCCAATAGATTTTGGAGTCGTGCCAATAGATTCTGAGACGTGTCAAGAGTATTTGATGAAGTGCCAATAGATTTTGGAGTCGTGCCAATAGATTCTGAGACGTGTCAAGAGTATTTGATGTGGTGCCAATAGATTTTGGAGTCGTGCCAATAGATTC
>CAISZK010000100.1 GCA_903889915.1 uncultured Bacteroidota bacterium | reverse complement strand
GTTCCTGTTCCGGGTGCAACAGGTCAGAGTTATGTTGCTACTGCCGATGGTGAATATTTTGCAATCGTTACTGATGCCAATGGATGTAGTTCCGACACTTCCAATATCATCAATGTAATCATTAACGACATCACCAACTATTCATTGACTGACATTAAAGTTTACCCGATCCCGACAGGTGATCACATCATGATTGAATCAGATTGGAACAGTTCGAATCCGGCTGATTTTGATATTACAGACATTTTAGGTCACACCTTGTTTGCCGGAAATATTACTTCAAAAATTCAAAAAGTAAATCTTGAAAGTTTTGCCCAGGGAATTTATATCCTGCGGATACGATCGGAGAATGCAGTATTTTCGAAAAGAATAATTATTGAAAGATAATCAGCATTCAAAAAAAACCGGGCATTTAAGCCCGGTTTTTTTTTCACATCCTGCTTTTACATTCTTTCAGTCTCTTCAATAAATTATTTTAAATTTACCACAAAAGAATCACCAGACATTTTTTGTTCTGACAGCTATAGTAACAGTTTTTTAACTATCTTTACACAATTAAAAATCCTTTAGAAATCTCATTTATGAAAAAAATTCTTACATCGCTGTTTATTGTCAGCATGTTACTCTTGCAAAGTATATCTTTTTCCCAGATCAGCTTTGTACAAAATCCACAAAGCAAAATAAGCGGAGCAAGTAATGTTGCTTATAAGCCCGGACAGGACTTACCTGTTTATTTTAAAATGCTGCCGGGTCATGAAGTCGAATATTCAAGCTGGCAAACCTGGATAACCACTAATTTGAAACTTTCACCTTCCATGGGATTTGTTTATCAGAGCAAGGAAACAGATCAAATAGGTGATGTTCATTACCGTTATACTCAAACTTGTAACGGAGTTCCAATTTTTGGCAATGTTTTGATAGTACATACCAAAAATGGAAGAGCTTATTCTTTTAATGGAAAAATTGTCCGTTCTATTGATATTGGAACAACCACCTCAATGACCGAGAACACAGCTCTCACTTATGCTCTGGCAAGTGTTAATGCTACAACATACAAATGGCAGATGCCTGCTGAAGAAGCATTGTTGAAGAAAATCACGGGTAATCCTCTTGCAACTTATTATCCAAAAGGGGAACTTTATCTCGTGCCTGACAGCATGAACTTTAATTCACAGAATTTAATTCTTGCTTACAGATTTGATGTGTATGCTGATAAACCTTTATCAAGGGCTTTTATTTTTGTGGATGCAATCACTGGAAGAATCATTACAAAGCTCAACGAGATTTGCACAGTTGATACTCCCGGAACTGCTGTTACAAAATATAGCGGAACTCAGCCGTTAACTACTGACAGTTATAATGGCAGTTACAGGCTCCGGGAAACAGGAAGAGGAAATGGAATTGAAACGTATAACCTTACTACAGGTACGAACTACGGAAGCGCAGTTGATTTTACTGATGCAGATAATAACTGGAACAATGTTAACGCCGCACAGGACGAAGTTGCAACAGATGCACACTGGGGAGCTGAAATGACTTATGATTTTTATAAACTTAAACACAACCGCAACAGTATTGACAACGCAGGTTACCATCTTTTGAGCTATGTTCATTACGATGTGAACTATGATAATGCTTTTTGGGATGGTCAGAAAATGACTTATGGCGATGGTGATGGCACTACCTTTACTCCATTTACGGCGCTTGATGTTTGCGGACATGAAATCACTCACGGCTTAACAACATTTACTGCTAACCTCGCAGAACAAAATGAACCAGGCGCTCTCAACGAAGGCTATAGTGATATTTTCGGAACTTCTATTGAATGGTATGCAAGACCAAGCAACGCCAACTGGACTATGGGAGAAAACATAGGAACTGTACTCCGCAATATGTCCGATCCCAAATCAATCACCGATACTTACAACAACACTCCTTATCCAGATACATACCTTGCGTCCGGTAGTTGGGATGCAAATCAGGAAGTTCATCACAACAGCACAGTTGTCAGTTACTGGTACTATCTTACTTCTGTTGGTGGTTCCGGAACAAATGACAATGGAAATGCATATAAT
>CAISZK010000099.1 GCA_903889915.1 uncultured Bacteroidota bacterium | reverse complement strand
GGAACGAATGGAGTAACCGGTCCAACAGGATTAACCGGTCCGGCTGGAATTAATGGAGCTACCGGCCCCCAGGGAATGCAAGGTCCAACAGGAGCTAATGGAACGAATGGGATAAACGGAACGAATGGAACGAATGGAGTAACCGGTCCAACAGGATTAACCGGCCCGGCTGGAATTAATGGAGCTACCGGCCCCCAGGGAATACAAGGTCCAACAGGAGCTAATGGAACGAATGGTATAAATGGTACGAATGGTATAAACGGTACGAATGGTATCAATGGAACGAATGGAGCAACCGGTCCAACCGGTGCTGACGGAATAACCGGCCCAACCGGTGCTGACGGCGCTTTAAATGCATGGTCGCTTACCGGTAATGCCGGCACTGTTGCTGGTACTAATTTTATCGGAACCACTGATAATGTTGCATTCGATTTTAAGGTAAATAATGAGAAAGCCGGTACTTTAAGCCCTGCTGGAACTACATCTTACGGCTTTCAGGCAGGCAATAGTGGATCTGATGGAGATTATACCTGCATTGGCTTTCAGGCGCTTTTTTCTAATACTTCAGGACTTTACAATACCGCAATCGGATATCAGACTCTTTATTCCAATACTAAAGGTGGTCAAAATACAGCAATTGGTCAACAAGCTCTATATTCAAACAGAAAAGGAGGTCAAAATACAGCAATTGGTAATCTATCTCTGTATTCAAATACAAGAGGAGCAAATAATGCAGCATTTGGTATTCAATCTTTGTTTTCAAACACAACTGGTTTAGATAACACAGCGGGTGGCGAAAATGCTTTATATTATAACACAACCGGAAACTATAATACAGCTTTAGGAGGAGTAGCGCTATATAACAACACTACAGGATTAGGAAATACGGCTATAGGTGCCAGCGCTCTTTATACGAACAAAACGGGTAGCAATAATACCATAATCGGATATGGCGCTGATGTAGCTGTAGATAATTTAGACAATGCAGCAGCAATAGGCGCTAATGCAATTGTTGGTGAAAGTAATGCATTGGTGCTTGGTAGTGGCGCTTATGTAGGTATTGGAACTTCAACCCCTGCCTCCATGCTCGATGTAGAAGGCGCTTCAGGAACAACCCTCAAAATTGTTGATGGCAATCAGGCTACAGGAAGAGTACTTACTTCCGATGCCAGTGGAAATGCAAGCTGGCAGGATGCTGCCGGTGGTGGCAGTGGCTGGTCGCTTACAGGAAATGCAGGAACTACTCCGGGCACCAATTTTATTGGAACAACAGATGATAATGATGTGGTTATTAAAAGAAATGGTGTACAGGCAGGTTTGCTTAATAATTCATTAAATAATACTTCCTGGGGGGTATTTTCAATGAATACTTCCAGCACAGGACAAAACAATACTGCAATTGGATCTAATGCACTGTCTTTAAATTCTACAGGTTATAGCAATACTGCAATTGGTACCGTTTCTCTTGAACAAAATACTAATGGTACCAATAATTCAGCTCTTGGAAATTCAGCACTTGTAAATAATACTTCAGGAAGTTACAATTCCGGCTTTGGGAATGCTGCTCTTATTACGAATATAACAGGCAGCAATAATACCGCAATTGGTAATTTTGCCGATGTTGCTTCTGATGGTCTTAATAATGCAACAGCTATTGGAGCATTTGCTAAAGTACGCACAAGCAACACAGTTCAACTTGGAGATAATACCTTGGTGGCTGTTGAAACTTCGGGAAACAACATTACAGTTAATCCAACATTGAATGCAATCAATGCCACAGCCACAGCAACGGCTGCACAGATAGTTTCCGGGTATATTACTTCAACCAGTGGCGCTGTTACCACCATCACTCTTCCAACAGCTTCCGCACTGGCCACACAAATAGGCGGTACAATAGCACAAGGAACTTCATTATTATTCAGAATAGATAATAGCGCAGGCGCCAATACAATTACTGTGGCAGTTGGTGCAGGTATCTTTGCCCCAACTCCTGTTATATCCGGTGGAAACACTTTAACAGTTGCTCCCAGTACAATAGGTTTGTTTAACATAGTATTTATTAATGCCACTACTGCCTATTTATACAGGGTATATTAAAATGAATTTTTCAAAACAGGTCAGGTTTTTATACATTGACCAATGACTAATGGCCAATGACTAATGATTTAAGATTTGAGATTTTTGATTTAATGAACTAATAAGTCAATGGTACTATTACCAAAAAAGTTCCATCCTTGGAAGGGGGTGGAACTTTTTTTTGTTATTCATCAAATTTTTACATTGGCATCAGGTAGAATAGCAATTTCGGAGAAATAGTCACGTAGTGACGGCATCTTTGTAATAATAATCACACTAAAGTCACCTGTTGACAAAATTATAACACGAAAACAATTCGGTGATGTTATGTGGTCATGAATAATGTTGTACCTACGGCACTTTTATCTCCTCGGTAATTTATTTTCTACCATACTGACGTTCCTACGGAACTATTTTGAAAACAATAAATTTGAGTCCACTCCGAAAAGTCTATTTTACCACCAAAACTCCAAAACACAAAATCCCACGAAAAACTATTTACCCCGTGGGATAATTTTCCAATTTTACCCATTTGAATTCTTTCAGATTTAATGAGTATCTTTAAAACAGAGTTATCCCACGGGGTGAACTGTATTGGTGTTTTTGTGGCATGTTTTTCTTTTTTTCTTTTCGGAGCAAGCTCAAATTTGGATTCATTTCTTCCGTATCAGCTTGACACATATCCGAATTTTGGGATCATTCTTATAAGACTTTACAAATGAAAATCAATACCTGTTTTGCCACCAGTACGAAGTTTTGATATAAATTCCATTGCTGAAACCTCCTTGGAATTTGGAGCTTGGAATTTAGGATTTGGAATTTGGAATTTTTGTAAGCAGTTGATATTTATAAAATAATGTCAATCCCGCCCAATTAGGAAGTACTTCCCTGAACCAAGAAGTCGCTTCCTTAAATCAGGGAGTCGCTTCCTTAAATCAAGAAGCTGCTTCCTTAAATCAGGGAGCTGCTTCCTTAACTCAGAGAGCTGCTTCCTTAACTCAGGGAGCTGCTTCCTTAACACAGGGAACCGCTTCCTTGATTCAAGGAGCTGCGTCCTTAATTCAGAGAGCTGCTTCCTTTACTCAGGGAGCTGCTTCCTTGATTCATGGAGTTGCTTCCTTCACTCAAGGAGCTGCGTCTCTGATTCAAAGAGCTGCATCCCTGTCTCAAAGAGCTGCGTCCTAAAACAAAAAAACTTCCCGGCTAAAATGTACCGGAAAGTCTTTATAAAAGAAGATTGTTTCTATTGTTTAATGAATGACGATCAATTCCTATTCAATATCAGGTGTAAATGGAGTCGGGTCACTTGGGTTTCCTTTGCCTGCTGAATTAACACCATAAATACGGATCCAATTTCTTTTGCCCAGTGTAACAGCGCTGGCAAGGAAGATAAGTTTTGTGCTTGGTTTGCTTTCACATACGGTGACCCATGAGTTTTGGTCATCGGGAGTAGTTGACAGTTGAACAGAGTATAAAGCACCTTTTTGATGAGTTGCAGGATCGGGTTCAACAGCTTTCTTATTGCTTTTCTTTGAGATTTTTGCCTGGTAAGTTCCTGCAACTTTTCCTTTAACAACGGTCACTTTTCCGGTGATCTTTACAGGTACTGCCTTCACAGGCTGGTGATTAAGTGGAAACCCTGATTTTTTTATGAGTTCCACGTTATGGTTGCAGATAATCTTTGCATAAAGACATAACAAAGTTAACATTCCATGTACAATCATACTTTGAGCAATAAGCTCATCCGAATCCGATTTAGGATCCAGTACCATATTATGAAGTTTCGTAGCCTGCGGTTCGAAGTCAGTCTTCGAGACCGAAGGATTAACAAAGATCAAAGGATAGAAAAATATTCCATCCTGTAAAATTGTACCCGCAAGTCGGTCAACTCCCAAATAATCACGAGATTTGACCAGTACCACAGGGTTAATAGGCTGTGCTCCTGACATAATCTTAAAATTTAAGTTAATAATTTAGTTTATTGAAAAAAAGATAAAACATAAAAGATGCTTTGCTTTTACGGACGCAAAGGTATATAACATTATTTTAACTAAAGTCCAAATTCTTTACTTTTATATGTGTTTATAATATCATTTTTCAAATTTTAATTTTAACGAAAAGCTATGAAGAAACAGGAAGTGCAGCGTCAAAAACGACTCTTCGGAAAACGCATGAATCAACTCAGGAAAAAGGATAAGAAAAATATAAAAACCTTCGCTTATCTTGAGGCAGTAACTGGTATTAAGGACTCAAATCTTTGCCAGATTGGCAAAGGCAACATGAACATTGAGTACGAAACCATGCTTATCATCATTGAAGCATTGGATAGCACCGTAGGCGAGTTCTTTTCTGATAAGATGTTTTTCAAACAAGCCAGGTAAAACCCTTTAAAGTTTTGCTGTCGAAGCATTGCATGCAATGACTTTGGTGAGATTGCTATGCTTTTTTATTATGAAAAGAAGTCATGGAGTATCTTGTGTTTTGGTGTTGCAGAAGCAGTGGATAACCCTTTAAATAGTGCTTGCACGAAAACTCAAAGTCCCAAATTCCAAGCTCCAAATTCCAAGACCGAAACTTCACCTGATTAGCCCTTTTTAAACTTCATACTTGGGATTTGAGAAAGAGCTTGGGATTTGGAATTTGGGCTTTGGGTCTTGGAATTTCTTTTTTACCATAGTTTCCGTGCAGATATTAAATAGTTACTGGCACCAGGGATTTTCGTATTTTGTTACATGCAGAAGCAAACATATAATTATTAAAAAAATTACTTAAATCCAAATTGCCTTATCATTTACAATCTATTCCCAATTCTCTTTTTCCACGACTCTAAAACAATTTAGAAAGATGTGTGCTCCTACAACTGTCTCAATGTCAAATAATTTAAAATTATTTAACAAAAAACCTGCCAGTTTCAATATTTCGTTATGTAAGATTTGTAATTTTGCCTCACAAAAATTTTAAAAGACTTTTTTGGATTACGTGATGTGAATTCGATTTTACTTTCTGAATTTCAATAGCCTTTCTAAGTTTTATATCAGTTTAATATTAGGCAAAATATTGTTTGAAGCAATATTTTACTGGTTATTATAACAACCATTGTAGTGTTCACTATTTTGGATATTGCATTGGTATGTATTATTATAACCTTCAGTAAATTTTTTTTTATGGACAAAAATACAAATCAAAAATACAGCTTATGAAAAAAACAATTACACGGTTGGTAGTGGCATTATTATTCATTTGTCCACTTACAAATTTGCTGGCACAAGTGCCACAGGCATTCAATTATCAGGCAGTAGCGCGTGACGCATCAGGCCATCTGATAGCGAGTCATGCAATCGGACTGAGGTTTTCCATTTTGCTGGGAAGCTCAACAGGAACGGTTGTTTACAAAGAAACCCAGGCTGCGACTACAAACCAGTTTGGGTTGTTCACTGTTCAGTTAGGACAGGGAACAGCCATCAGCGGAGTTTTTAATACTATTCAATGGGGTGCAGGAGACTACTGGCTAAAAGTTGAAATGGATGCCTCCGGCGGTACAACTTATACCAGTATGGGAACAGCCCAATTGCTGACAGTACCCTTCGCCATGTATGCAGCCACTTCGGGCACATCAGGGTCAACGGGGCCTACAGGCGCTAACGGTGCCACAGGCGCTACCGGACCACAGGGTGTTCAGGGAGTTACCGGGCCACAAGGAGTTCAGGGAGTAACCGGCCCTACCGGTATTCAGGGCATTCAGGGTGTTACAGGCAATACCGGCGCACAGGGAATACAAGGGATTACCGGCGCCACAGGTGCACAAGGAATACATGGAGTAACAGGACCAACTGGTGCGACCGGTACCAACGGAATAAATGGATCGAATGGCGCTACCGGAACAACAGGTCCCATGGGACCAATTGGACCAACAGGTGTCCAGGGAACACAAGGTATAACCGGCGCACAAGGCATACCGGGTACAACCGGACCAACCGGGCCACAGGGGTTAGCCGGACTTAATGGTTTGGGAGGAACCAATGGTACAAACGGAACCAATGGTGTAACCGGCGCTACCGGACCAACAGGTGCGCAGGGCATACAAGGAATCACAGGCGCTACAGGCTCACAAGGTATTCAAGGAAATACGGGTGCGCAAGGCATACAAGGCATACAAGGCATACAAGGTATCACAGGCGCTACGGGTGCACAGGGAATACAAGGTAACACAGGTACGCAAGGCATACAAGGTGTAACTGGTGCTACTGGAAATAATGGAGCAACAGGCGCTACAGGTTCGCAGGGTATTCAAGGAGTAACAGGCATTACAGGCGCTACTGGAGCACAAGGAATTCAAGGTAACACAGGTACGCAAGGCATACAAGGTGTAACTGGTGCTACTGGAAATAATGGAGCAACAGGCGCTACAGGTTCGCAGGGTATTCAAGGAGTAACAGGCATTACAGGCGCTACTGGAGCACAAGGAATT
>CAISZK010000098.1 GCA_903889915.1 uncultured Bacteroidota bacterium | reverse complement strand
TCAGATAAAGTTTTTCCAACTTTCCTGACCACGAGTTAGGCAAATTAAACCCGATTTTAGGGATTTTAATAATAACCGCTGCAACGATTACCGGGGCGCGGTCGCTGATAAGGACAACAACCTGACCAGGGGCAAGGTGTCCTCTGAATCTTTTCTGCCGTGTACCGTGTGAGTACACGAATTTCACTTTTTCTTCCATTTTAATTTCTCCTTTTAATTAAGTAAATAAATCATTGAATTTAACGCAACGAAGATATAACGCGAAAATGCCGATACCGTAACCTGAAGATTGCCTTCCGTTAAATGGGGACTTTGGTACGCGAATGGAAAGTTCAGTGCATGAAAATGCAGGGAAAAGCACGGAAAATGGGCTTTTCAGTACTTTTTGAATCAAATTATTTTTGATCCGGATTCGGAATGCAGGTATTAATTCACTAGTCCTGCCTGATATTCCAGCGATTTTTGAATCAGAACATCTATCGTGTCGCGTGAAATATCAATTTTTTTCCCACGATAATCAATATGGTCAACGAAAACTACTGCCTCATTAATGATCTTTAAATGGATGAGAAATTTTTTGTGACAACGATAAAATGAAATTTCCGGAAGTATTGCCATAAGCTTTTCTAAAGAAATCTTTGCAACAATAGGACTTCCTGAATTGAAAAAAAACTCGCAGTAATGATCACACGTAGCTACATAGCACAGATCATCCCACTTGCGCTGATAGTATCTTCTATTGGAGAAGATACATATTAACAGGCCTTGAATTGACACTGGAACCTTGTTTTTCATCTGACAATTATTTTTTTCATGAACGTTAAAACTGTTAAATTATTGTATCCTGATTAAAAAATATTTTTCAACACAGTGATCAGGTTGAGGAGTATATGAGTAGAAAAGTTTAAAAGTTCAGGGTTGTAAAGTTTAAGGTTGCAGCGTCATTCTGCATATATTCTTAGAGGTTTATAAATGGGATATTGTTCAGGGTTAAGTCAACTTTGAACTCTATAACATTAAACTTTGAACATTGATCCGTGAACTGTTTTTGTTGGATTTTAAAAGAGATTGCATATCTTCGCAGTCAGGAATTATTGTTAAAAAAACACCTGATAACATTTGTTTAAACCAGAAATAATAATTTTGTAACATACACATTTCAGAAAGAATTTACTTTTGCACTTACTTAAAACAAATAAATTATGAAAAAACTCTACATTGCAATGTTTCTCTCATTGTTCATCATGAAAGGATCTTTTGCACAAACCTGTCCTCCCAGGGATATTCCTGATAATTTGTTTCAGGATGTAAATGGCGACGGCATTGACGGTGATTCTACCAAAGCAATTTTTGTTGCAGTAACCGGTAACGACACGTACACAGGTACCAAACAAAAGCCGGTGAAAACAATAGAAAAAGGAATTCAACTGGCTGCGCTGGCAGGCAAGGATGTCTATGTTTCAATGGGCACTTATATTCTAACTGCACCTTTGCGTATAGTTTCAGGTGTTAGTCTTTATGGCGAATTTAACTGCACTGCAGGCTGGTCACGTTCAGCGACCAATACCACCATCATCAGTGGTGTGCAAACCGCAGTGTATGCTGATAGTTTGAACCTCGACACCCATATTGAAGGTTTCGAAATTGATGCCGCATCGGCTATCAATGCAGGCGAAAGCAGCTATGCAGTTCGTATCAACAGCGGCTCGGCTGCAACCATTCTTCGTTTCAACACACTTAAGCCGGGTGCCGGTGCTAACGGAACAATAGGAAACAATGGAACTGCAGGTGCAAGCGCGACATCAGGAAGCGCCGGCGGTTTGGGTTCTTGCGATGGTTCAACACCTGGAGCAGGTGGAGTAGGCGGAACATCGCCATGTGGCCAAAACGGTGGCGCAGGTGGTGTCGGTGGATCTGAAGGCGCAAATGCAGGCGCAAACGGAACTTCGGGAGTTGGCGGAGCAGCAGGTGGTGTAGGTGGTGCCGGTGGTAATCCCGGCAGCCAGGGTGGCACAGGCGTTGCAGGATCTGCAGGTGCCAATGGCACTAACGGAACAGTTGCTCCCTCATTTGGTACTATTACCAGTGCCGGATTATACATACCTTCATCAGGCGGTAATGGCATAGCAGGAACTAATGGAAATGGTGGCGGTGGCGCTGGTGGCGGCGGTGGACAGGGATGTACACTGTGCGACAATGGTAGCGGAAACGGTGGCGGCGGCGGTGGTGGCGGCGGTTGTGCCGGTACTGTCGGAACAGGTGGTCTGTCGGGTGGTTGCTCATTCGGCGTATTGGTGAATAATGCCATCGCTGTGATTGACCGCAACAAGATCATGACAGGTGCTGGTGGCACAGGAGCCAAAGGTGGCAATGGAGGACTTGGTGGTGTTGGTGGCGCTGGCGCTGCCGGTGGCAACACATGCACTGGTGAAATTGGTGCAGGTGGATACGGCGGTGCAGGTGGCAATGGTGGTGCAGCAGGTTCAGGAGCCGGTGGTGCAGGTGGCGCTTCAGTTGGTATTTACATTGCAGGAACTTCAACAGTTCAGGCCGACACAAATTACTTCACTCTCGGCAATGGCGGTGCAAGCGGATTTGGTGGTACCAATGCTATTCTTGGCAATGCTCCCGCAGGACAAACAGTCACATCAGTGATTCTTCACGGAACAACAACAAAAATACCTGTGATCACACCCGGTATTTGCATTAAAGATATTACTATCCCCGAACCATGGGCAGGACCAGTCAACGCTGTGTTTACAGTGTGTCTCTCATCGCCGGCTCAGCAAACGATCACTGTTCATTACACAACAACAAATGCAACAGCAATCGCAGGCAGCGATTATACCACAACCACAGGAATTCTGACATTCACAACTGATCAGATCATGAAACAGATTCAGGTGCCTGTTCTGGTTAATCACAATCACAGCTCAAACATTTATTTTACAATGAATCTTTCAACACCGGTGAATGCTACTATTACTGATGGAAGCGGTAGCTGTACCATCCTCCATTCACCTGCAGGGATCAATGATAATCCCGGAACACCTGATGCATATCAACTGATGCAAAACACTCCGAACCCATGCAGCAGCGAGACTGAAATATCCTTTACGTTGCCACAGGCAAAACAAGTGACATTGCAGGTTTATTCCTTATCAGGACAACTGATGGCCACCCTCGTGAATGAAAAGCGTGATGCAGGATGGCAACATGTGAAATTCAACACCAGTGATCTTTCATCTGGAATTTATTTATACAGGCTCACAACGGATGATGTGGTGTTGTTTAAAAAATTATCTGTGATCAAATAAAACAGCAGCAACAAAGACTGCAAAGGTTTTCAATAAAAGTCCGGGCGCGACTCCAGTTCGCACCCGGATTTTTTTTGCGCCATATTACCCAGGCTATTATTATTGCATATTTTGTTTGAAAAACAGCCTGGCAGAATATTTAAAATCCGCTTGAACGAAAGTCACGAGCTGACGACAGATAGGTAGTACAGTTTAATAATGCTCAAATGAGAGTCACGGAGTGACGGCATATTGGTAGTACAATAATAATAAGCTTAAACTAAAGTCACGGTAGTGACGACATTTTGGTATTATAGTTTAATAACGCTCAAACAAAAGTCACGGTAGTGACGGCATTATGGTAGCCTTGAAAAACAACTCTGATCAAATGTTCTCTATGGACGATATTATTATTGAAACAAAATTTCAACAAAACCATCATTCTTCATAACCAACCCCACTGCACTACCATCACAAAAAAAATGCCGCTCAATATCCCTATCAAGCGGCAACCTTATGATTCGATCAATTTATTCCATCCCTAATCAATCACCAACTTTTCAACATGGAACAAATGCTCGTTTTTAATTCTCATGAAATAGATCCCCTTTGGAAATACCGACATGTTGAATTCTTTAACAGCATCTTTTGCGATATTCTCAAAACTCACTTTATTCACCAATTGACCAAGACTGTTCATGATCTCAATATCGGTGCTGCCTGTCAAAACCCCTGTGAAATCAACATACAAGGTGTTTGTTACAGGATTTGGATAAATAAGAACTGAAGAAGTTGAGAATTCATTGATACCTGTTATCACCACATAAATGATATTCGAACTGTCTGATGAACATCCGCCACCTGTAACTATTGTGTAATAACTCCCCGTCACTATCGGCAAATAAGTTTGTCCGTTTGCTCCTGAAACAGGGAAGCTGCCAAGTGCATTTTCGAAATACCATTGATTGCCTGTAGCTGCTGATGAAACAAGCGTATCTCCGTTTTGTGTGATTGTCGGTGTAACCGGTCCCGGTGTCACAGAAGCAGTTTCATCATTGGAAACAGCAGGATTTGCAGTAACACAACTTAATGAAGAAGTCATCTGGCAGTTCACAACATCTCCATCATTCAACGCTGAAGTGACATATACCGAACTATTGCTGCCAACATCAACTCCATTCACCTGCCACTGATAAACAGGGTTGATCCCTCCATTCACAGATGTTGCGGTAAAGGTTACAGCAGTACCACTGCAAACGGTTCCTGTAGGATTTTGAACGATGCTTACACTTGATGGTAACAATGGATTCAGCACTACAGTCAAAGAATTTGAGGTAGCCGGGTTATTTGTCGCACAGGATTCTGATGCAGTCATCACACAACTGATAACATCACTGTTTGCAAGAGTTGATGTGGTATAGGTATCACTGTTTGTTCCCACATTGGTGCCATTAACATTCCATTGGTATGAAGGTGTTCCGCCATTGTAAGGAGTAGCAGTGAAAGTAACGCTCGTTCCTGCACAAATGTTTATCCCCGGGTTGGCCGAAATGATCACGGAAGCTGAGAGTGTACTGGTAATTGTAATTGTCAGCGAATTTGATGTCGCCGGACTTCCTGTCGCACATGATGAGTTGGAAGTCATCTGGCAGCTCACAACATCACCGGTATTCAAAGTTGACGATGAATAGGTAGGACTATTCGTTCCCACCGAGCTTCCGTTTACTTCCCAGTCATAAACAGGATTGCTTCCACCGTTGACCGGTGTGGCAGTAAAGGTAATATTTGTTCCCGGGCATGTGGTCGTCGAGGGACTTGCTGCAATGTTAACTCCCGCAGTCAGCGCCGAACTTATCACAGTTGTAATTGCATTTGAAGTAGCAGGATTAGCAGTAACACATGTTGCATTGGATGTAAGGATACACGTAACAATATCGCTGTTATTCAAAGTTGAACTTGAAAATGTGGATGCATTGGTTCCAACATTACCTCCATTCACCTGCCATTGATATACAGGTGTGGTGCCTCCGTTTGCAGGTGTTGCAGAGAAGGTGATACTCGTTCCGGAACATTGAGGTCCGGTAGGATTTGCTGCAATGCTCACTGAAACCGTTGCCGGCGCATTCACTGTCATGACAACTGCACTTGATGTGTCAGGCGAACCCATTACACAGCCTGCATTGCTGGTCATCACACATGAAATGGAACTATTGTTTGTAAGCGTGCTTGAGCTGTATGTTGAACTTGATGCGCCATTAATAACTGCACCGTTCTTCAACCATTGGTATGTTGGCAGTGTTCCCCCATTGACCGGTGTGGCAGTGAAAGTGACATTCGTGCCCGCACAGATCGCTCCTGCAGGATTTGCTGCTATATTCACCGCAGCCGCAGCCGCATTATTCACCACCATTGTAATGGAATTGGATGTTGCAGGTGAACCTGAAATGCAGGTGCCATTGCTTGTCAGCACACAAGTGATCACGTCATTATTGGCAAGAGTGCTTGATGAGTATGTAGCGTTTGTAGCTCCTGTAATGGTAGCGCCATTTTTCTTCCACAGATATGTTGGCAACGTTCCACCATTGGTTGGTGTTGCTGTAAAAGTAACACTTGTTCCTGAGCATATCGCACCTGTTGGATTGGCTGCAATATTCAAAGATACCGGTGATGGAGTGTTGATAGTTGCAACCACAGGTGTCCTTGCACTGATGCATGCGCTGTTCTTGATTTCCCACTTGTAAAAATAATAGTAGTAACTTGTAGGGTTCGTGCTGGCGCTGCTGGTTGTAATGTTTATTAACCCTGCAAGCGTATATGGATAGGCCACTCCGCTATTACTTCTGTAAAGGTTTGGTGTGGTAGGGCCAACCAGTCGCAGGTTTGTTCCAACAGGAACACTGAAATTCAAAGTAATTCTGCTCCTTCCTGCAGGGACATTGACTGTAGTTGTTTGCAATGTTGTTCCTGATGAATTCTGCAATGAGATAGTCCTGTTGCCGGCTGTGGATGCAACCACTTCAACAGATACCAATGTCACTGGACTCAGACAATCGAATATTTCATACTGTGCAATATTCTGAGTGTAGTTAGCTCCGGATGTTGTGTCATTCACCATTCCGACATACTGTGAAGGTCCGGGCACAGAATCCTGAACAAAATATGTTGTGGTTGTTGTTAAGCTTGGTGTTGTGAAAGGTGAGCCTGTATGCACCGGCGAACCTCCTGTAGCAGCGCTGAACCATTCAACTGTTCCACTGCCTGTAGCGTTGAGTGTAACTGTCCCGGTTCCGCAATTTGAACCTCCTGTTGCAGTAGGCGCAGATGGAAGGTTGATGGTGATGTAATTTGTTTTTATCAGCGTATCATCACCAACAGAATTCCTGACGATCAGTGTAACTGTAAATGTGCCGCTGGTGGTATAAGTATGTGAAGGGTTCTGTGTGGTATCTGTTCCTCCGTCTCCAAAATTCCATGCCCATCCGGTGGGGCCGCCTGTACTGGCATCAGTAAATTGAACAACCCCGGTGCAGGTTGTTGTTGGTGCTGCAGAGAAAGCGGCTATAGGAGCCATAGGTCCATTGGGGTCGAAACCCGGCAGTGTGTTTGGATTTAATGAAGATGGATCAAGCCAGTTGCTCAGACGTGTTGTATTGGTTGCATCGCCTGTCCATGATGTGCAGAACCTCCCATAGAAATCATGCATATTGGCAGTAGTTTCACCACAGGCAGAAGGACCGCCATAAAGCTGACCAACCAATAAATGATCTGCGCCATAGATTGGCGAACCTGATGAACCCGGCTCCGTGCATGCAAGTCCGCTCCAGTTAACTTGCCAGCAATCGGCTGCCCCGTTTCCTTCATCAACACTACCGGCAGCGCTAAACTGACCTGCCGGGGAGATCTTTTTGATATCGCCGTTAGGATGGTGAATGCCCATGCCTGTTGTGGGGGGAGTGGTTGTTCTGTTCCATCCTTCATAATAAACGTTGTAGTTTGAAGGTGGAATACTACTCATGGTCACAAGGCAAAAATCTGAAGTGGTTGTCCTCGCATCCAGGGTTGCACCCGATATTGAATTATACGAAGGCGATGAGGATGGATTGGTGCATGTGGTGCTTTGCCAGTTGAACCAGAATACCCATGAACCGGGTGCGCTGTAACAATGGTTTGCTGTAAGAATATATGGTGTGCCGTCATTGGCTGTATTGTTGATAAGTGAACCTGTGCAAAAGCCGCTGCCACCGGTTACCAGCATGCAAACTGAACGAATTTGGTTTTCCCAACCTACACCTGTAGGGCAGGCAACATTTATTTCACATGAACCTGAACCTCCAAATGCCTTGGCATAATCAACCGCGCTTCTGTAGCCATGCGTTACTCTCCAAAGGTGAAGTTGGCCCGGGAATGCTACGTTTTCCGGTTCGTTATATTCAATGATTATTGAATCTCCCCTCAATAGTGTTGTTGCAAAAATACTATCGGCCTGGTTATTGAAATCAGTGAATGCTCCGATCACCTCAGACTTCGTGGAATTGTAAACAAATAATTTCGCTCCCGGAGGAAGTATGTATCTGTCAAAAGTCAGGTTGATCGTAAGCGCTCCTGCCGAGCTGATTCCAAGTCTCCAGATCTTTGTTCCGTTATTCAGCGTATCCCACACACCTGAATTCTGTGGGCTGAGATCAACAAAAAGATTCTCGCCAAATCTCCACGGGAAGCTCTTCAATGTGTCGAGCATGATGTCTTCCGCTTGCAGTTGTGCAACATTAACGGATTCCATGGTTGAATAATTTACCGGCTTAAGTAAATTGGCTTTTGGAAAACTTTCGGGTAATCCACCCTGACTAATTTGCGCGATACTGTGCATTGAAAATGACAGTAACAGCGCCAATGTGATCAATAAGTAACTTTTTTTCATAACGAATTATTTTGATAAATAAATTGTTTGGTACAGCAAACAAATTTACTAATAATATTTTCTCACTGTGAGTAAATCATCAAAAAAATAATTTTGTTAACAAATTCACCCAGAAGATAACTAACGGATTGAAAAATCTCAGTAAACCGCAGTTGTTGTTTAAAGAGATTGCTCGAAAAATTGTTTTCTTAATAACCCGAAATTATTATTACTTTTATCAATCAAATTTAAGTCATGAATAGGGTCATCGTTATTTTTATTCTTCAATTGTTGGCATTGCCGCAGGTGTTTTCGCAGGACTGGATAGTTTTTAATAAAGGCAACTCAGGAGTACCTGACAATTTGATCAAGACTGTCAATATTGATTCGTCAGGAAATGTATGGTTTGTTACCGGTGATTGCTTTTATGGTGGAAACCTGATGAAGTTTGATGGTACAACTTTTACCAAATATGATTCTCTGAATTCAGGTATCCGCGACAAGTTTGTTACCTGCATTGAGTTTGACACGTATGCTCAGACATGGGTTGGCACACGCAATACAGGATTGTTTGTTTACGGTGGATTGAAATGGATCAACTACAATACCACAAATTCTGAAATGCCCGACAAACATGTGACGACAATAGCGGTTGATAAAAAAAATGTTCTATGGGTCGGTACCGACAATGGTCTTTTGAGATTCGACTCTGAGAAAAATCTCTGGAAAGTGTTTAAGAAAACCAATTCAGGTCTGCCCAATAATCAGATAAATGCTGTAGCCCTTGATTCCAGTGGAACTCCCTGGATAGCCACGGACGATGGTCTTGTGAAATACGATGGTAAAACATGGACAGTTTATAATACAGCTAACTCAAAACTCACCGACAATAAAGTGAATCATATTGCAGTTGACAAACAACAGAATGTGTGGGTGTCATTCTGGGGAGGTGTGGCCAAAATATCAGGTAGTACCTGGACTGTTTATACTCCTCAGAATTCAAAGCTGCCGCTTTATTGTGAATACACAGTGACTATTGATAAGACCAATGTTAAATGGATAACTTCAAATATGGGACTGGTAAAATTCGATGATAAGGATTGGACCCTTTACAGCCCCGCAAACTCAAATATTGCCGATTATTTTCTGAATAAAGTTGTTGTTGACAAGAAAAATTTTAAATGGATAGCATCTCAGAATGGGTTGATTAAAATGAAGTAGTAGCAGTAGCAGTAGCAGTAGCAGTGCTGAGACCAACCAACAATTAAAAGATTTTCTGATTTAGAAAAATAACCGGATCGTCAGGTAAATAAAATATCCTGATTGTGCAACGAAAAGGACTGCCCACACAAGAGCGGGAATGTGTGTTAGTCGTGCAAGATTTGCAGCATCACCTGCAGCTTTTGGTTTCTTTTTAGCGATCATCACCAACTCAATGGAGGAGTATAAAGCTTCGAAAAGTATGATGCCTGCAAGCCATGCAGAGAAAGTAAATTGAAGAAAATCGCCTGCATAAAAATTCACAACAAAGATGATGATGGTAAAGGTAACTATCCAAAAAATTCCATAAGTGTTTCTTACAAGGAACATCAGATTTAGTAAGGAGAAACATGCGAGGATATAGAGCACTATCCTGTTGTGGTCAATGCTGATAATGTAAAAAAGAAGAAATGCCAGCGCTGAACCGAAAGGATAACCTGCGATGGAAACCAGAAACTGGCTGAATTTGCCATGAGTTTTAGTGACAGCAGTTCCCGATGTGTCGCCGAAAAGTTCAACAGAATAAATCTCACCACTCATAAGTAATGCGGCCAATGCATGACCGCTTTCGTGTATCAATGTGTTGGTCACTCTAAAGTATTTGCCAATGTATGGGATACGGTTGGTGACGAGAACAACCACAGGCAGGGCGTATAGTATGTATAAATGTTCAGCGTTCAAAAATTCTGCATTGGACAGCAAAAGTAAGAAAAAGAAGTGTACTAGAGTGTCTAGAGTGTCTAAAGTGTGCTAAAGTGTACTAAAGTGACTAGAGTGTACTAAAGTGTCTAAAGTGTGCTAAAGTACTTGAAGTAGCATAAACAATGGTAGAGGCTGTGTATTTTGAGTAATTGAAATAGATAATGCAATGATTCCAATTCGCAATAATCTCAGTTTATCCGGTAACTTTAGACACTTTAGTACACTCTAGTACACTTTAGGCACTTAAAATTTTCTTATCTTTGTAAAAAATATTCAATATGACTACCATCACTATTGAAACGGAAAATGCCACAATTGCAAAAAAATTAGTTGGCTTTTTGAAGACCATTTCATCCATTCATTCAATTACTGTTCATAACGATAGTGAAAAGCCATTGTCAGCAACAGATTGGGTGAAAATTGGAAGACCTGCCACTGATGAGGAACATGAACAAATGCTTAATGAGGCTGAAGTAAGCCCATACATGAGTGCAAAGGATGCCGAGCAATTTTCAAAAGAACTCATTGAGAAATGGAGCAGAGAAAAATAACTGTTGTATTTACCGAAAAGGCTGCAACTAATATTGCTTCTGTAGCATGGTATATTGCAGAAAAAGGCTATCCTGATACTGCTCAAAATTATCTTGAACGACTTTATGCTTTTGGCAGATCTCTTGCAAATTTCCCTGATAAATATCCTGTAAGTAATCACCCTGTGTATAAAAAACATGGAATGCATTGTGCAGTTTTTGAACATACCTATATCTTTATTTATAGACTGGTAAAAAATAACCTGATTATCTATTCTGTGATTCATTGTAAAAGATTAAAATGAGTTTTTACTCATGATTCCGGATTGGGGAAAAAAGAAACGGTTACCAAAGTGTGCTAAAGTACTTGAAGTAGCAGCAGTAGCAAAAACAATGGTAGTGTGTTTAGAGAAAAGTGAATTCGTGATGATCTCAAAGCGTCATAATCTCTGTTTATCCGGTAACTTTAGACACTTTAGTACACTTTAGCACACTTTTAACTTCTTCCTAAAGAAATTCAAATAGACAGACATAAATAGTGCGACAATAAAGCATATCAATGTTACTGCTTCAACAAATTGATCATTCATCCTGATGCCTGTCAGTCGTTGAATAATGTAGGTAATGTAAGAATCAGGTAGATTTTTCACACCTAACTTTTCAAGTACATCCCAATGCCAGTCAGTCAGCGGGCAATAACCAATGCCATAAAAAATGCCCAAACCAAACCAGGCAAAACCAGTCAGGAGAAGAGAGATGAAATTGGCAAGCCTTGTCTTTTTCCATATCCAGCCCAACAGATTAAAAAGTGTGAGAATTGTATGAAAAATAAGAAAGAAGAAATCGAGAAAATGATACAGAAACACCCCCAAAGATTAATGAATAGACCCTGCAACCTTGAACCTTGAACTATGAACATTAAACTATTTAACCACGTTGAGCATTTCCTGCAATTCATTAATAGCGGAAGTGTGAAATTCTGATGCTCTTGTAATATTTGCAAGCGTTTTGAGATTTTCTTTTCGCACTCCACCACCCGGCATGATGATGATTCGATCGCCTGATTTCCTGACAAGGTCGGCAAGTCTTCCACAACTATCCATTGCAATTTTTTCTCTGCCTGATGTGAGTATCCTTTGAAAGCCGCACTCGATAATATCTTCAAGGGATTTGTACGGGTCACTGCACCTGTCGAACGCACGATGAAAATTGGAAGTCAGAGGGAGTGCAAGCTGAGCAAGTTCTTTGCAGCGTTCTTTATCAACAGTATTATCGGGATTAAGGATCCCGAAAACAACACCATCAACATTCAGCTTTTTGCAGATCTCAATATCAATCTTCATTGACTCAAACTCGGTAGGGGAATAAACAAAGTCACCACCACGTGGCCGGATCATTACATGAATGGGTATCTCCAAAATTTCACTTGCTGCGGCAATAGTACCAAAGGATGGGGTAGTGCCACCTTCAGCCATTCCTGAGCAAAGTTCAATGCGATGTGCGCCATTATCGGCAGCCATTATCGCTGAGTCGAGTGTGTATGCAACAACTTCTATTTTTATCATAAGAAATGTTTGTTGTTAATGCGTTCAATGTTTAAGGTTCAAAGTTCAAGGTTGCGGTTTTCAAAAGATTCTAATTCCAATCAATTTCTACTTTCCAATTTCTACTTTCATTTTTCCAATCACCTTCAAAAGCTGCTCACCTGCACCTATCCTGTAACCCTCCGAATAGTAGTAAAGCTTGCAGGTTTTGTCAGCGTACAAAATTACGGGGAATTTGTCCACATTTGAACATCCCTTCTGATTATTAATATTTATTATGAAATCATCGGTTTTTGAATCTGCAACAAACAGGCTCTGTTTTGGCAGTCCTGTAAAATTTGAAGCGTTAAGTGAACTGCTTTTGCTTTTGGCAGGAATGATAAATATCATTGATCCTCCCCATTTCTCAAAGGATTCCTTTACTGCTGCAATGTCAACCAGCACATGTTTTGATGGTTCCTTTTCAGGGTCAATAAAAATGATGACTGTGCCTTTGGTTTTCACCAATTCAGAAAGCCTGTATGATTTATTGTTATTAAGATCTTTCAAAACCACACCTGAGGTATCCAGCGTTCCCAAAGGTTTTTCATCCATTGCTTTTTCACGGACTATCACTTTTACATTTGTCGTTTTGCCTTCTTCTACATTGAAGAAATGCATGTAACTCAAAACACTTCCATCGCTCATGCGGTTGCCGGTAACGAGTATATATTTGCCGGGATCAACTTCTATCTTTTCAGGAAAATCTTTCAGCATTTTGCTTTCTTCATACTCAAGTGTGCGGTAAACCCCGTCTTTATATTTTGCAATGGTAAAATTAAGCGTGTACTTAGGTTCAATGTTAGCCGAAGGATTTGTCAAATGAAAATATCCTTTCATAACGGTTACATTTCTTTCATCTGACGGGTTCATCTCCATCCATTCGGTGCCTGCCCAATATTCCGGTTCGCGGGTTTCAGGATTTAAACCTGCAGGGATGTTTAAGCTGCGGCAAAGAGCGATAAAGAAAATATCCCTTGATGTATTATCAGCAACTTTCAGATTATAAACTCCGACTGGAGTGAGTGGAGCGCGGGAATGAAGATTAGAACTGTTATCAATTGAAATATTATCAGTAATCCATTTTGTGATAACTGTAATATTTTTTTTTGCTTTGCGGGCAAAAGCAGTATCAAATTTATCCTGCAAAAATGACCGCCAGCCTATCATCATTTCATTATCAATTCGGCAAGATAGAACATATTTTGTAAAGAGTTCAGGATTCATAGTCGCAAGACCTTTATCATATCTAAAAGCATTGTTCAAATGGTCACGGAGTATTGAAGCCCTGGTATCGCGCAAATCTTTATCACTGATAACCGATAGCAGTTTCATTGCCCATCCACGCTTTTCAACCGGAGTGTTTTCAATAAATGAAGTGATCTCTTTCCAGTTGCCAAACGATTTTAAAATAAACGAAAGGGCAGAATCTTTATTGATCTTATTCTTAGCAGCAAAATTAATTACCCATGCACTGTCTTTGAAAGTCCTCATGTAAATTGTCCGCAATGAATCTTCAGCTTTGAGACGTTTACTGTTTTCTGCAACTCCGGCTTTACTTGCAACTGCAACAGAACGCTCAACGGGAGGAATGATATCAAACGTTTCGGATGCTTCTACAGGATGCGATTTCAATAGTTGGATTGTGACAGTGTCAACACTTTCGACAGTGATCTTTTTATAGCCATAAGCATCTCCTTTGTTCGCCCAAATGATCAGATCCCCCAAACCGCTGGTCAGTCCTGTAATTCCGAATGTATTCGTATAGTTCTTTGCAATTGGATAATATTCTGCATAGTTGTACAACTGGTATTCGACTTTTGCATTGCTTACACTTTTGCCAAGAGAATCGGTTACTTTAACAACGAAATATTTCGTGGGTGCATAATTGGAGATAAGATTGAGTTCAGCAAATCTGTCCTCTTTATCAATCACTGGTTCGATGCCAAAATATGCGCCATAAGCACGGGTATGAACAAGCATTGCACGGGCAGCAGGATTGGCAAACCAACCCATATTTAAATCCGATTCAGGCTCACAGGCGCCAAGAAAATACCACTTATTATCCACCCACACTTCCACCCAGGCATGGTTATCATCCGTGTGCGCCCAGCGGGGAGTGTAAACCTGCCTTGCCGGAATACCAACCATGCGCATAGCAGAAACAGTGAAAGTGGATTCTTCGCCACACCTTCCCAATGAATATTTAATTGTATTTAACGGTGAAGATGTGCGATCATCAGAGGCTTTGTATGTCACCTTTTCATGACACCAGTGGTTCACTTCCAGCGCAGCTTCTTTCATGGACAGACCGCTTACCCGTTTCTTCAATTCATCATACATCACTATCCTGAACGAGTCGAGGTTTTCATTATTTACGCGGACAGGCAACACAAAATGCAGAAACACATCTTCAGGAATATTCTTTCCCCACGACATTTCGTTCTTTGCTTTCAGTGCTAATTTTACATTATCCAAAAAGAATTGCCCAGAGTAATCAGCCAGATCGCTAAGAGGCATGTATGCATAAAGAAAAGTGAGCGCCTGCTTTTCATCTGCAGTAATTTGTTTGTTGAACACTGCAAACAGCACATCATTCCTGTTCTTTGCAAGCTCTTTTGTTTTTAGGAACATCCTGTTCATGCTGCTGATGGTAGCAGTATCCTTTATCAACTGGGCTTTTGACGAAAAAGAAATGATAATAAGAAGCAGTAAGAAATATCTTTTCATGAAAATGATTTTTGTTTAGGATGTTTGATAACAGAGGTCAATGCCTGCCTTTATTGATTATAATTTTAAAGCAAATTTAGGAATTATTTACTGATTAAAGGGAAAACATAAATAGGAGACAAGGAAAAAAGTGTATCCTTGAAGAATTGTAATTCGATGAATAATATTGAAAAATTTACTCTGAAAGTTTCACTTCATTCCAAAATCTCATACTTCTTCATCGCCTCTTCATAAGTGCATGCATTAAAATGCCACCATTCCGATTGGACATTGAAAAATCCGGCTTTATTCATAACACTTCGCAAAAGCTTTCTGTTGTCAATCTGCGATTGAGTGAGTTTACCTTCATTCAACAATTTTGCTTCATTATCGGTGGCTGATGTTGTTCCATTAAAATCAAAGGGAGTTCCCATATCCAGCGCTTTTCCCTGAACGTCAACGATGCTTATGTCAACTGCTGCACCAAAGTTGTGCAGGCTGCCGAGTTTTGGATCAGCGAGAAACCACGTTTTTTCGTTTAAAGGCATTTTCACACTGTCCCACATCAACTGCTGCACCCTGTGCTGACGGGCAGCATCGTAAATGATCAAATGAAGACCGGGCTTTGCTTCTTCAAGAAATTTTTGGGCATTTACCAGCTTTTCGGCAACATCTTTCTGAAGATAGGCTTTGTCAAAATCGCCATACATATCCATGCCCATGAAGTTATCGGTTGTTGAATATTTCAGGCTTACCACAATGGTTGAATCCAATTGATGTACATCAACCATTCCTGCTGCAATGCATTCTTTTTCGAATTCTGTGATTGGCTTTTTTACTACAGCTTTTTTGTGATGCAAAGTATCATCTGCAGCTTGTGGAACTTTGCTGTTATTTTCTACACATGCCAGCAGATACATCGCTGCAGCAGCAACCAGTGCAATCTTTCTCATTTCTTTTTTGGAGGTTGCTTTTGTTGATTGGTTTTCTTCTGGTCTTCCTTTTTGGGAACATCCTTTTTCTGTTCAGGGGCAGGCGCTACTATTGCTGATAAAGTCAATTCGGTTTTTGTTTTTAAAGTGTTTGCAAAAACAGTGATCGTTTCTTTCTTTTGCCCAAGTTCATCTTTGCTGTCGAACAGGATATTTATTTGCCCTGTTGCTCCCGGAGGCACAGGTTCCTTTGAAAAGTCAGTGATGATGCACCCGCAACTTGTTTCAACACTTGCAATGATAAGATTGGCGTTGCCGGTATTTCTGAAAGTATATGAATAAACTTTCTTGTCTCCCTGTGTGATCTTTCCAAGGTCATTTGTCAATGTTGCAAAACTGATCACAGGATATTTGGTGATTGCTCCAAGTGAATCATTCGACTGGTACATGATGATCTGAATTTTGCGTTCCAGTGCAGCGCCACGGCTATAGATTGAATTCCTCTGGTCATTTGGATTGTCGCTCACAAGAGGATTCGCCTGCGATTTACCAACGGGGTCTTCGTGAATTTCAAGTTTGCCTCCATCAGATGAGGTACCACTCATATAACTTAAGAGAACCCCATAGTCATAAGCTTTGAAGTAATTGATAAGGCTGGAAATCCTCCGTTTTGCTAGTTTAATATTATACTCATCAGTTTGCAAAGGGCTGCAGTAACCTTTTACTGTGATCTTAATTTCTTTCCCTTTTTGCAGTTCTTTCAACAGCCAATCGGTGAATTGCTGCAATTTATTAAATCCTTCGCTTGCATAATTATCAAAGAATTCATCAATGTCTTTTACAGCTTTCGTTTTATCAGCGCCCTTCAATCCTTTTGAATACTCCTTTTCATACGTATCTTTCATCTCGACATATTCGGCAAGTGTGGTCTTATAATTCAGTTTAGTTACTGTGTCATTCGATGCCGGATCAGGGATGTCATTATGAAAATACAATGTCAAAGGCAAAAGGTCAAGTATGTTTCTCTCGTAGCTGATAGTGTCTTTACGGCGTGCCAGAGTGTCAACTTTGTTTTTCTTATTTTTCAACCATTCATAAGACCAGATATCGTTGCAGCATGTCTCACCTTTTATGTAGAATGAGCCGGGACGATTGGATGTGAAATAGCCATCAGTGTCATTTTCATTGATGGTGTAATAAAGATCGTTAAAACTGGTGTTGATAGGATAACCCAGGTTGGCAGGTGGTGTCCATTCATTCAGTGCACCTTTTGATTTGAAAATATCATAGCCACCAAGACCGTCATGCCAGTCGCTGCTAAAATAAAGGGTTCCCGTGGTGTTGTAATAATAGGGTGAAATTTCATCACCCGGAGTGTTGATGATGCTTCCAAGGTTAACGGGGTCATTGTATTTTCCATCCTTTATCAAAGAGTACCAGATGTCATTTTTACCAAATCCTCCTGGCCTGTCGGAAACGAAGTAAAGTACTTGTACATCGCTATTCAATATTTGCAGGGCAGGTTGTGTGGACGTATAACCTTCCAGGTTTATTTTATCATTCAGTTTATCGGGCTTTGACCATTTGCCGTTTTTCATTTCGGTAACGTAAATTGCACACTTCATATCCACGATTTTCTCAGGACTGCAACGTGAGAAATACATCTTTTTATGATCAGGACTGTACAGCGAATTGGCGTTGTTCGACTCTTTGTTGTTGATAACACCATTCATTTTTTTCCCGGCAGCCCAACCGGCAATAGTTGATTTGGATTTGTAAATTTTAGCCAAATAAAAATCAGGAAGCAGGTAATCAAATTCATCTGTAGCCATGGGCCTTAGTGCCGAAAAAACAAGCATGGTGTCGCCCAGTTGTTGAGCAGCAAATTCTGCATAAGGCGAATTTACATTTTCACTCAGGTGATCAATAATTACACGTAGGGTGTCGCTCATGATCTTCATTGCAGTTTCACAGGATGTCAATTCATGCAGAGCTTTTTTTTCAAAATAAGTATCCTCGGATTTATGGGAATTGTAATAGGAAGCGAAATTGTTCTTCGCTTCGGAATATTTACCATTGCTTTTATTCATCAGGGCAAGGTAAAACAAGGAAAGCGGATAAACTTTACTTTTTGTTGAATTGTTCACAAATTTATACCACTTCTCAGCGCTCTTGTAATCATTGAAAAGCCTGCAAGACTCTGCATATTTGTAGGCAACAGAAATGTCAGTTGAGTCTTCTTTCAGTACAGTATAAAAATAAGTGGAAGCGCTGTAATAATCCCCGTCAGCAAAAGCCTGATCACCAAAATTCAGATTCTCTTCACGTGTCTGTGCCTTCACCGATACACTCATAAGAAGTACAAGAAGGGTGATGAAAATAGTGTGAAGAATGGGGCAAGAAAGTAATCCGGGTATTGACTGCTGACTGCCTGCTATTGACTGTTGACTATTGACAATTGACTTTTTAATACCTTCTACTTTCTTCATCCTGCAGTTCTAGAATATCGGACACGGAATTTTCTTCACGTATGTTTTTTTATTTTTACTCATAATATACGACAACGATATTTCCAGACCACCTCTGTTATGGCTGGCAGGAACAAGATTTGAAGTATTTACATCATAGCTGATACCCAATGATCCTTCTTTATAATCAAGGCCTGCAATAAAGTTAAATGCATCTCCCATGCGCGTATATAGTCCCAGAACAAGGGCCAGGTAATTCACTTCATTGGGTATCTTGATAAATTTAAACAACGCACCTACATCAAATTCATTGTAGGTACCCTGGTGCATAAAGAGAAATCCGGGTAAAATCTGGACGTTTCTTTTGGGTTCCAACTGCGTGCTTGCGTGAAACAACAATTTCCTGTCGAGGCGGACATCAGCGTTATTGAACAGGGACTGCATGGGTTCATTGATGTGATACAAAGCAACTCCTCCATTGAAAACAAGATCATGGTGACGGATGTAATGCCAGTAAGCTCCTGCAGACAGGTCAAAAAAGACAAAGTTGGATTTTGAAAATTGCTCATTGTTTGGCAATGTGGGATTGAAAGAGTTTCCATCATACTGGTTATCGAAAACCAGTTCGGTATAATCAATCGTTCTTTGTGCAGCGCCAGCCTGAATACCCAGTGAAATAAACTGGTTGTTGAATCTGCTGAGAGATTTAATGTACGATAAAGAAAGGCTGGCCTGTGTGGTTCCGAATTTTGAATCACCGGCCTGATCACGGTTAATGACAATGCCACCTCCAAAGAGATCCTGGTGCAGATAGCGTTTCAATACCGGCATGTCATACGAGGCGGAAAAGGTTGTGTAGGGAGTCGTCACTGAACTCCATTGTGTTTTATTCTGTAATGTGAAACGCTGTGTGCCGTTGAAGAAACCTGTAAGTGCAGGGTTGAGATTTTCCGGGCTTGTGTAGTATTGTGTAAAATGAATATCCTGTGCATCCGCGAAGATAGCACTGGTAGTTAAAATTAATATCAAAAATAATTTCCTCTTCATTTCTTAAAAATCTCAAGCCTCAAATTCCAACATCCAATATCCAACATCCAACATCCAATATCTCAAATCTTAAATAACTTTGGCTTATCTTATCAAAGTAATATTCCCCTTCTTAATAAATTCTTTATCGTCAATACAGACAGCTCTCATGTAATAATCAAATACACCGGGATCACAGGGTTTTCCCTTGTAAGTACCATCCCAGCCTTGCGACAGATCCTGTGTTTCAAAAACTTTTTCTCCCCACCTGTCATAGATCACAAAGTAAATACTCTTCATCACATTACTTCTGACATAGACGATATCATTCTTATTATCCCCGTTAGGAGTGAAAGCATTCGGAACAAAAATCTGTGAAGCGTCGCACAAAACATCTATTACCGATATCTTCACCGAATCGTAATAAATACAGCCATACTGATCCTCTATTGCAACATGATAAGTGGTGGTAGTAATAGGTGAAGCTGTAGAATTCGGGGAAGAAGGTGAACTCAGACCGGTTGTAGGTGTCCATGAGTAAGTGTATCCCGGAATAACCGTCGTATGTATCCCTGTGCTTTGTGAACTGTAAATAACCGTATCATCAGACCAGCACTGAATATTCGGAGGGAATGTGGTTGAATCATGCACGGTGATGAATGCAATTCTTGTGCAATTGTGACTGTCCGTAACTGTTACAGTGTATGTGCCCGGACAAAGGTTAGTGGTAGGATTTGTCGTTGCATTGTTGCTCCAAACGTATGAGTAAGGCGGGGTACTTCCTGATGGAAATGCTGTTCCAACACCATTACATACATTTGCACAAGGTACATTTGAACTTGTAACATTGAGCAAAAGAGGGGAGGGGTCTGTCAGTGTTATTGTATCCGATTGTTTACAGCCATGCGAATCGTATGCTGTCACATAGTAAGTCCCCTGGCAAAGATTGGTTGCTGTAACTCCGCTTTGTCCACTGTCCCATGAATAGTGATAATTGGGAGTTCCACCGGAAGCACTGACAGTAATTGACCCATCGCAGATCCCTGTACATGCCGGATTGTTGACAACAGTGGGTGTAACTGTTACCACAGCCGGTTGAGTGATGTTGTAGAACAGATTCCTGATACATCCTCCGCTTTCAAATATCATGACGTTATGATTTCCGGCACACAAGCTATCGGCAAAAATGCCATGATCACTGTTGTCCCAATTATAATTGTACGGCGACAATCCACCGCTTGCAACTGCAAAGGCAATTGCATTGCAATCTCCATGACAGAGCGGTGGGATCAAGCTGTCAATGGTGACGGAAAAGTTAGAAGTATCAACAATATTGATTGGAACAGAGACTGTGCAACTGTTGTGGTCAGTTACAGTGACTGAATAATTTCCTGCGCATAAATTTGAGGCTGTGGATGCACTCTGACCGTCAATCCAGGAATAATGATATGATTGGGTCCCTCCTGAAACCGTCACAGTTGCAAATCCATTGCAAACAGAATCGCAATAAACCATGCTTGTATCTGAAATGTAAGCTGTCAATGCGGCAGGTTCGTAAATATTGAAGGGTACTACTTTCTGACAACCAAAATCATCGTTGACAGTAACACTGTAAGAGTTTGCACATAGTCCAGTGACAGGGTTCACTGATTGCCCATTGCTCCATTGGTAAGTGTATGGAAAAAGACCACCTGTAGCATTGACAGTGGCAGTACCATTGCAATCGCCATGACAACGAACACTGTCGGTAACAAGGTTTGGTATGATTGCAGAAACAAGTATTAATACGGTATCTTTCTTCTGGCATCCGTGTGCGTCAGTTGCCATGACAACAAAGGGTGTGGTTGATGTTGGCACTGCAACAGCAGCAGATGAGTTGGCTCCGCTGATGATCGAACCTAAGGGAGACCATTGATAATTGAGTGGATTAGACGGGTTGAGATTTGTGACACTTAAGTGAGCCGTATCTCCAAGACAAATGATCATATTATTTCCGGGGAGGATATTGACAGCTGAAACATTGACCCTGATACTGTCGAGTTTTGAGCATGACTGATTTGATGCCTGCACATAATAGGTTGTGTTGGTTGTAGGGTTTACTGTTACAGTGTTATTCGTCAATGGGGAATTTAAAGTGTCGGCAAGTGTCGCTGAGGTTGACCAGACAAAAGTTGTTGCTCCTCCTGTTGAGTGAGCTGTAAGATGCACGGTGCCGCTTCCAAGACATATTGTTGTATCGGGTCCGGCATCGGTAGTCAGCACCTGAACGCCTACATGTTGTTTAATGGTATCCGTACAGATTCCGTTTGAGATCAGAAGTTCATAATCTGTTGATGATGTCGGGCTGGCTATCGGATTTGCAATGGTGTCATTGCTCAGATTTGATGATGGGATCCAAAGATATGTAAGCCCTGTATCAGGCAAAGGAAGCAATCCTATCTGCGTAAAGTCACCAAGACAAATATTTTTAGGAGCAAGAACGTTTACACTATCTGAAAGAATGACGAGCTGATGACTTACAGTGTCCGAAAGGTTGCAGCTTCCTGTGTCAGTTACGATAAGAGTGACATTATAAATTCCGGAGTGTGTGTAATCATGAATAGGATTTGCCGCTGAAGAAGAAGTCCCGTCACCGAAATTCCATTGAAAAAATATTCCGGAACTGCCTGTGGTGTGTGAAGAATTATGAAACGGGGCGTTAAACGGGGCGCAACCAATAGGAGGAACAGTAAATGCCGCCACAACAAGCGGAAGTTTAAAATCGAATTTGATCACTCCTTCATTGCAATTGGAGCTGTTGTTCGTCTGCGACCATGCTCCGGGAGTTGTCGGAAAACTTGAAGAGCCACCACAGCCTGCACAGACAGCCTGATAGATCTTGCCAGTCTTGTCATACCTGCTTGTTCCACCATCAACGTGTTCATAGCTTGACCCTCCAAAAAAGGTTCCGTAAACTATGGCTGAAGCATCATCTTTGATAACAAGAAAATAATAATCGCTGTTGTCAGTTGTCAGTTGATAGGCATTGGGAGTGACAGGCATTCCTGTAGTGCCGCCAAATCCATTTACCGCGCCACCCCATCCCGACAGATAGATGTTGTTGCAAAGGTCAACCATAAAGGCAGAGGGCGAAATGTTGGGTATTCCCGATCCTGTTCCAAAAGCCGTTGACCAAATGAGGGTATTCAGGTCAGGGTTTATTTTGCTGATAAATTGACCGCTGTTGGGCTGGTTCCAGAGCGCATTATAAATATACGTATTTCCGGTAGCTTCAGTCTGACCGACAACGTGAACATTGTCGTACTTGTCTAATTTTATTAAGTAAGTCTGGTCATAAGCATTGGCGCCCCAATAAGTGGATTTGAGTATCGAACTTCCGTTCTGATTTATTTTGGAAATAAAACCGTCGCATGAACCTCCCATAAATGCCGGATGAAGCACACCCGGTGTTGTCGGGAAATTCGTTGAACTGGTGCCACCGCAAACATAGACGTCATTGTTGTGGTCAAGTGCGATGGAATAAGCTGCTTCGTTACCACTGCCGCCAAGGTAGGAGGACCAGATCATGTTTGAAAGGTTATTATCAATTTTGAAAATACAGGCATCCTGTAGCCCGCCTCCGAAAGTAGTTTGAAATGCGTTGGATGTTACCGGAAAATCTGAGGACTGTGTGCTTGAAACCACATAGACATTGTTGTTGGCATCTATCATTATTTCACCGCGTGCTTCATCTGCATAATTATGTTTAAGCGGGGCGGCTGAATTTAATCCGTCATCTCCTGTGCCTCCAACATAAGTAGAACCTAATAGAGCAGTGCCATTCACATTGAAATGCGAGATGACGATGTCCGAACCATTGGTATAATGAAGTACATAATCATAGAGGTAATAAGCTCCGCCATTAAACGTAACATCAAAAGCTCCGGCAGTTGTTGGATAATCCGACGATCCTGTAGTCCCTAAAAGAAAGAGTTCGTCATTATTATTTACAATAAGGCTGTTCGGAATGTCAACACCGTTGCCTCCAAGATAAGTGGCGTAGATAAGGAACGAGCCAGTGGTGTCGTATTTTGTTATTGCAATATCGCAGTTGCCGCCTGCATAAGTCAACTGAAAGGCACCTGTTGTTGCAGGATAACCCAATCCGAAAATATTTCCTGCTGCATAAACAAATCCTTTGCTATCGTAAGTGGCAGTAAAGCCCCAGTTATCAGCATAAGAACCGGAATAGGTTGAAAAAATAAGTATTGGGTCAATAATCAGATCAAGTGTTTTGTCATACCCGTCAGGAATAGAAAAACTAACGTGATTCTTCTTTAAGTTGAATTTGCAGGGCACCTGAACATTTACACCGTTGACAACCTGGTAAGCATAAGGCTTAAATTCTATTACCTGGTTCACCGAAGTTTCAATGTAGAGGCTCTTGTCTTTAATATACATCTTATCTGTGCCATCATATTCCAGTAAAATATCCGATGGGTTTCCTCCCGGATGAATGATGTAATCGTATTTAAGGTGAAAGTCGCTCTCATACACGTGCAAATCCGTGTTGGTGTAAAGTCCCGCATAAGTCACATCCTGGTATTTCCTCACTTTTGATGCCCATTTTGATTTATCATTACCAATAAAATAGTTGTAATATTCCTTAGAAGGCACTGATGAAGTCACCTTCACATTGTTCTGCATTCCCAGAAATTTCATTTTATAGGCGTGGTAATTTACCAGCCCCGATGGGGGAGTGGAGTCTCTTCTTATTGAAGCATCTTTGAACTTATAGCTCATAAGTTTTTTGACTGCTTCCACATCTTCAAAAACAAAAGTGAAGCCTTTCTTTTCAAGAAAAACAGTGCCACCGCCTATGTCAGCTTTATAAAGAACAGCAGTATCCCATTGATTTTTGTTTTCCAAGAACCCAATGGAACCTGAACGGTAATGGAATGGTTGCGCAATGATTCGGCTGCTCAAACCAAATAAGGTTTGAAGGATGAAAATAAAGATGAATATTTTTCCAGATGGGAATTTCAAATTGCGTGAGTTTCTTGATACAAAGATACGTTTTTTTCAGAATAGTTGCCTTTTTGAAATATTATTTATTGTTTTTCTTCCTTAAAAACTCACCATATCAGCACATAGATACATAGACCTTCACATAGGAAAGATACAGAAATGTCCGTTTTTCTTTGTAATTATTTTATGTGAAACCTACGTCCCTATATGTTTATGTGGTAAAAAAAGTCTGGCTTGCACAAGCTCTGTCCAGCATAAGTTCTTTTGCTGAATATCAAATTATATCTAGTAATGTCATTCATACAATTCAATGATTATTTTTCATTCCATTATGTTCATTAAAGAAGCTGATGATCTTGAAGGCCGTTGAAAGCTGATTGCGCGGTATGGGCACATTGACCGTATAGTTCTCCCTTTGACCATAGCGCACCAAAGCTGAATAAGTAAATTGCAGTATGGTGTCGTTGTCGGTAAGCCTGACACTTTCAAACCTTGCCGAAAGTCCTTGCCACGAATGGAACGAGCCATTGAGATATACACCATTAGGTGCAATGATTGCCCTGCCCATATTCCTCACATTTTTCTGATGGGGCAAAGAGTAGGAAAGATATGCAGTGATACCAATAATAGCCATAAGCACAAACTGCTCAATTACGAAAAAAAACAGCCCAGCGGGCTTTGCAATACATAAAATAATATTAACAACTATTCCAATTAAAGTAATGAACCAAAACATTGCCCATTTTTCCTTTTTGCGCTTCCTTAACTCGCCTTCGGCATATTCGCCCCATTCGGCAGCATCATAAATCCAATAGGCCAGAATGTTTTTTCCCGAAACAATGTTACTGAATTTTTTTGCCAGTTTGAAATAAAATGGAGTAACAATAGCCCCTGTGATAAACATGATAAAACCAATGAAGATCATAGCACCGCCGCCATTCATCATGTCAATGTCAGCAATAAAAGGGAGTAATATGCAAGCAAGGAATGCCAATGTAAGGCAAAGCCAGATAATAGCGTAAGTTTGCTTCCTGTTAGAAGGAAGTTCCAGCATGTTTACAGGCGGTGGCGACTGAGGAGTGGGAGTGACGTAAGCTTCTATATATTGAGCACCGCATTTATGACAAAAATGCGCTCCTGGTTTTAATAATAAGTTGCAATGTGAACAAAAAGGCATATTGATGTCGTTTTGGTATAAAGTAAAGATATTTGTTTTTGAGTGATAAAAAACAGAATATTAAGGCGTAGTTTGTATTATTTTCATCGCTATTTTTTTATAGAAACATTACTTATATGGTTGAAGCAGTTGCTTCGGTGGTTTTTGCTGCATTGCTCCTGCCACTGAAAGCAACCGCTTCTTACATTTAGTTTTTTTTTGATCTTAATATTTACAAAAGTTTAAGGTTGGAAAACATTGAATGAAAAATAATCATCAACCGGATTTCCACTTATGTCCCAAATATAAACTTGTAAAATAGTTCCACCTCCTGAACTTGTCCATGAGGTAATTCGTGGGTTTCCATAAGTTGTTGAAATATTCACCAAACCACGTGACCAATAGGTATTGATATTTCCAGTCCAATTGATATTATAGGCTCCGGTTCCGGCATGTGTTACTGTATAATTTTCTGAACCCGTATTAATAGTTCCTGTTGAACTGATATTTCCATAACCGATAATCCCATTTCTTGCAAATTGGGCATAAGGCACACTTAGCAATTGACTTGTGTTTGTAATGGTGTAAGTTGTACCTCCAGTTGGGTCGGTTTCAATTTTGACAAAGTAGGATCCGTTTTGCCATGGAATTGTATCAAATGCTCCTATTAACGGTATTCCACTTCCAATTTTAATTGTTACCAAACCGTTGGCATTGGTTTTCGGGTTGGGATTGTATGTTTCCTGGTAGAAGATTGTGCCAGCTGCCGAATCCTTTATTATACTTACTCGCATTCCTACAAATTGGTTTGTGACAAGGTCATTGCTTGTGTTACGGATGACTGCTTGATAACTCATAAATTGAGGCGTTTGTGCGTAAGCACTTACAGCGATTAATGCTGCTGCTAAAATTGTAATTAACTTTTTCATGGTGTTTAATTTTTAATAATTTTTAATGTTTTAATTTCTTTGCTGTTATCGGTTACTTTTAGAAAATATATGCCAGGGTTAAAATTGCACATTGCAATAGTTGTTTCACTGCTTTCAATTTTCTTTGTTTCTAAAAGTTTTCCGCTGATGTCGTAAAGCTGATAAGTTAAATTTTCTAATTTGTAATTTTCAACTACCAGGTTTAGATAGTCAGTTGAAGGATTCGGGTAAGCTGAGCATTGCAAGGTAATGCCTGCGGCTTCCTCAATTCCACTTGCTTCCGAAATCTCGAATGGTTGTTGTACTCCTTGCGCAACAGAGCCATTGGACCCGGTATTTGTTATGTAAAAAACCTGCCCGATAGAACAACTCACCGAGCCTCCGCTTCCCGAAGCATCACCGCCTGATGTGGCGGTTGTTTCCTGCGCCTGTAATCCTGTCAGTCCTAAACTTAACAAGAGTATAGCGATTAACTTCAATTTTTTGTAATGCATTTTTGACCTCCTTTTTAAAAATTAATTTAATTTATTTGTTGATTGTTATTGTAATTCCTCTGTTATTAACTGAATATTATTCTTAATCAGTTTCTCTATCCTTGTTGTTAGTTTTTACCGGGTATAACGGTTGAGTGTTCATTTCATATTACTTTGCTCCAGCACAAGAAAATATGCGGAATGGAAAGATTTAATTACCATTGAAACTATTTTACTGCCACATTTCATTAAAGGTTGCAATTATTTTCTTAAATTCTCAATAAAATCACGGGTTATTTCGCTAATGCCTGATTCTTTGGCTTTCTTTTCTGCATTATTTCTTATTTTAGTCCTGACAAATTTTGGTGCATCCAACAAATAATCTTCTGCTTCTTTTGTCCACTTGAAATTTGAATTTACCTCCACAACTTTATTGACTGATTCAGATGCCTCTATCACTTTTTGTGGTTCAAGTATATCTAAACCTGGATACCCACCAAAAGCAGCAGCTTCTATTGCTGCAAGCATTTCTTTTCCGAATTTCTTTAGATAAATATCCAGTCCTGCATCATTGGCCTGTAATATTTTTTTAAACTTAACAATACTCTCTGTTATTTCTTTAATTTCAACATCTTTTGAAACAGGCGCTGTTGCCTGAACATACAACTCTTTCCAATAATTCAAATATTCTGACAATGCTTTCAGTATCATTTCAGGATCCAGAGGTTTGTATTGACATATAAGTGCATTGGCTGAACAAATTTCATTTATCCAATCTTGTTCAGACCCCAGGTTGTTCAACAATGAAGAATAATGATTAAAGATCTCTTTTGTTTTATGCTCTTCACCGGTTTTTAAAGTGGGAATTATGTCAACAATAAAGATTACCTTGTCAGGTATTTGCCCACCCAGTTGAAAGGTAAATATAGGAATACCATAGTTTGATTTAGGATAAATATTCAGGACTACACCATAAGCCTTGCTATTAACAGTGTATTCTTCGATGGTAATCCGGCTTAGTTTTTCTGCATCAAAAGTTTTAATAATGGTTTGGGTGAATTTTTCTCCTTCATTTTTCCTTGCAGAGACTAAAGAATATTCATCTTCGGAAACAATACCATGCAAAGCATTGAAAATTATTTCAATTGATTTTTCTAAATAGATTGATTTCATGTTTTTTCTGCTTTGTGTTTTGGTTAAAAACCGGATCGTTATTTTTAAATTTACCCTCTGTTGTCGCGCGTTTCCCAACGCGTGCCATACTTATTCTTTCACAAATTTCCCCATCCACAGCCCCTTGTCCGTCTGTGCTCTTATCATGTAAATCCCTTTTGAGAAGCCTGAAACATCAACCACGTAGGATGACCATCCAACGTGGTCAACATTTGTCTTGCCCTCTTTTGTTTCTATGCGTTTGATTATTTGACCCTCGATGTTTAAGATTTCTATAGTGGCTTGCCGGGTAGTCTGTATGGTCAGGTTGTTGGTTGCAGGGTTGGGGTAAACAGAAATCAGATCATTATTCGGGATCTCCGGGATACCTTCGGGGTCGCAAACCAATTGTATCAGGGGAACAAAATTCAGTGTTGTCCAGGTATTGCCAATTTTGGCTACTGTTTCTGTCTGAAAATTATGAAATGCAGATGTGTCAATTCCTATCGGAATGTTAGTACCGTTTGGACAAATTATTTTCACACCAAAATAATAAAGGCTGTCGGTTGATATTTGATTTGTGAAATAATAATATGTGAGCGGTGTACTTACCCAACCTTGTGTATTACTTATAATAGTATCAGAACCTTTCAGAATTCCATTTTCATAAATTTCAGCAACCAAGGTTACTGAATCGGGCAAAATATCAGTTAAATAAACCGACAACATTACTGCCCAATGGAAACTATAGTTAGGAATTTTTAAAGTTGCCCCGATAAAATCTCCTGAATGAAAGTTGGGAATATTGTTTATGTTTAAAGTAGCCGTAGGGACATTTGCTCTTGATACATGCGACCACATGGGATCCCACATCGTTAAAGTAGCAGTAGTATCAATATTGTTGGCTGCATTTTCATCGGTAGAATCGCTCATTAATTCAAAGGAAATTTTAAAATTGTACCAATTGCCGGTATTTGTGAATGGCTGAACTTTCAAAGTATCAGTTTCGTTTGCTGCCATAAGTGGAATTGTATCGGATGTATATGTAGCCATCACATTATTGTTGTAGCCTAAAATGTGTACCAGCAAATAAACATGGGTAGTGCTTAAAAGCCCGCTGTTCTTCACTACCCCTCCGCAATAAATATTATTCACCTGCTCTTTGTAATAATCGCTGTAAAATCCACCGTTGGTGTCATTAAAATTCACCAATGGTTTTACTAAAACCAGGTCATGGTTCAAAGAATTGGTTTGTTTGTAAGTATGAGGCGAAGTCTGACCTGCTGAAAATGCTGTTGAAATACCAGGGCAATTCAGCAGAAACAGGGCTATAAAAATGTTGAGAATGTTTTTCATGCTTTTGATTTTATGTATTGTTTGTTGTGTTACAATTGTTGTTCCTTCGTTATGTGTTGCGACATATTGCCAAATTACTTCCTTTTTGTGGGATCACAAATCCCGGGTTATAACCGAAAGGAGTACATTCCAAAGCTTCGGGACTTTTGGGCGGTGCAAAAACTGAGCGACGGGTTTTATAATGTTTCAGGACTCTGTTCATTTTATCCTTATGAGCAAATCTATTTGCAATATGTAAGTTGATTTCCGAATGATACTTTTATACAGTTGGATGATCCGTTTGAATAAAATCTGTCGTCTTTGTTATGATGGCTGATAAATGAAATTTTGCCATTATAGTTGAATTTCAATTGCCCGCCTTCCTCATTACTCATGAATGGACCTTCAACCTTACCATAAGCCGATATTGCGATTTTATAGCCATTTCCATCTTTCTCAATTGTTACACCTGAACCATCGCCATCGCCATAGCTTCCCACCCAACTATCAATAATTTGAGAAGCATTTGAAGAAACTGCAAGCGAAGTGAAAGTGCCAAAAACCCATCCAATATTACCATTATAACTTACTTTATACCAATAGTCATTACTGTCTTTTATTTTTTCGGCAGGGCCTCTTTCAATCATTTTACAAACATAGCCTGAATTCAGAACTGTTTTTATTCCTCCCATCACAGAGGGAGTTGTACGCATATTCACTTTATCACAGTTTATTACCAGTGTTGTTCCTATTGCAATGGAATCAGCCTTTTTAATACTGTCGAGTTTTGCTTTCAATGCTTTTTCATTTGCGCTTGGGCCGCAGGCAATGAAGGTTGTCATTATTGCAATAATAACTATTGTTACTAATTTTTTCATTGTTTTTTAAATTTTATTACACATTTTGGTCTTCAAGTTTCGTCACATATTTCCAGTCCTGTAATTTTTTTCTGTTAGCGTGCCTTTCCCAAAGCGTGCCACCTATTCCTTCACAAATTTCCCCCTCCAAATCCCCTTTTCCGTCTCTACACTTATCATGTAAACCCCTCTTGAAAAAGCTGAAACATCAACTACGTAGGATGACCATCCAACGTGGTCAACATTTGTTTTGTTCTCTTTTGTTTCGAAGGTTTTGATTATTTGGCCTTGGATATTTAAGATTTCTAAGGTGGCTTGTTGCTGGGTCTGGATGGTTAGGTTATTGGTTGCAGGGTTAGGGAAAATTGAAAACAGATTCTCTGCATTGCTATTTTCATTAATTCCAAGAGGATGATTTGTTGCAATATTTGAACGGGAAGAATTATATGATTTTGAAGGATTACAATTATTGGGACTAACCACTTCAACCATGTAATATACATATCCGGAAGGAGCGGTATAATCGCTGTATTGAGTAGAAGTGCCAGAGGTTGTTCCTATCAGTTGCATATTAGAATTTGTAGTTCCCCTGTATATTCTATAGGTTGAAACAGTAAAACCCTCATAAGGTTCCCAGGCTAAATCCCACGAAAGGTTTATTCCTTGGTTAATATTCAGATGCATGGTTTTGTGCGAAGTACTTGTGCCCGATTCAATCCTGCATTTATCTATTATTGAAAGTTCGTATTTGTTTGATTGAACATCAGGAAACGAATTTGTATCAATGAAAACGCTAAAACTGTCATAACTTACAATACCAATTTTCTGATAAACATTTGTCATGCTCGTTTCCCTATAAATATAAAATGAATCAATTTCAGTTGACAATGGTTTATTCCACACTATCATATTTTTTTTGGCGCTGTCAACTCCTACAATACAAATTTCAGGTGCACTCACCGGGATTATTGAAATTTTGACAGTATCAACAACAGCACAACCATTAACCATTGCAGTCATTGTATAATAAGTCGTTGAATTAGGATTAGCAACAGGGTTTGCAATGTTTGGATTATTTAATCCTGTTACCGGCAACCAGCTATATGTAATAGAACCTGTCCCCGTATAATTTGATAAAGTATTCAAATTAGTAGAGCCTCCGCAAGAAATAGCTGTGCTGCCTGTTACATAAAAATAAATTGGGCAAATAAAGAAATAGTTAAACCCCGATATAGAATTAGTATTTTGAATTTCCCCCCATGAACTTTTAGGTAAAATAAGAGTATCACTATGGTTATTGCGTATAGTATCACCCCAACCAAGGGAATAATTAAGATATATCCAGGTGTTATTGCCTCCATTACCCCCATTTGCAATAATCATAATTGAATCGTAACCAGTGGGGCAATAATAAACACTATCATTATTGGTGATGGTATTTACCTCCAGGATTAAGTAATTTGTTGCATTAACTTGTTTTACTATCATTGTCAGCATCGTTACTGCTATCAACGTAATAAAAGTCTTCGTAATTTTTTTTGTTTTCATAGCTTTATTGGTTTGTGTTAATATCAAATGATTGTCATTTATTGCTTCGTCTTGTTGCTAACGGAAATAAAATTGCAATAGATTTTTCAATTCCTGCAATTTTTACTTTATCATCCGTTGTTCTATCTTCTTTCTATGTTATTCAATTTTCATTACTTTTTCGTTTCTTGCCCAATCATGTGCTTTTACCAAAAGCAAATAAAGTCCTGCTGGTAATTCATCCACATTCATTTTTATTTCCTGATTTTCAAAATCCGCTATTCGCATTTCCTTTACCGCTTGCCCCAAAGGATTATAAAGGGTAAACGAAATTGCTTCAGAGATTGGGAGCAAAATGGAAATAGTCAGATCGTGGGCGGTTGGATTGGGTGATATTTTAATTTGAGGAGTTGTGTTACTTTCTTTTATAAATAAAGGTTCGCATAAGCCATTTCCATATAAAGTTACATTATTTTGCGAAAAACAATTAAGGTCACATCCACTTTCAAATGGAGGACATATAGGTGAAAATATTCCGAATGTACTGCCAATACCCTCGATAATTGCACAATTTGATATGCTGGTAATCCATCTCTTCCTGTAGTGACTTCCACAAAGTACGGAATCAATGGAACTAACTGTTGAAGGACATTGTTCTACAGATGACAGCCATGTATTGGCGCCTCTGAGAGTGTCACCTAGGTTTAAATTGAAATCATATAACATGGAATCAATTCCATTTAAAGCAATGAAAACTTTTTTCGCAATTGTATCATTTCGTATTGCTGCATAATAATGCAAAACATAGCCGGCTGAGTTGGGATCGCAATAACACGGATTTGGTCCGGAACAACTTTCAAGTTGTGAATATATTTTTTTATACTGATAAGTTCCAATAATTGTATCCCCTCCCGTTAGTATATAATTATAGGTCCATGTCCCATAACAAGGATCGGCATTAACACCACAACTAACTTTCCATGTTGCAGCACTATCAGGAAAAGGATGATAAATATTTGTTTGCCCAAAAATCAATGTTTGAAAACCAGCAATCAAAAAAGCTAAAAGCAGTTTTGTTTTCATTTGTTTTAAATTTAGTTAGTTAATTATGTTAACTGAAAAGTAATTGCAATAGTTTTTTCATTTTCTTTAATTTTATCTTTATCAAATTTCTTTTGTTAGCGCGCGTTTCCCTATGCGTGCCACCCTTATTCCTTCACAAATTTCCCCCTCCAAACCCCCTTATCCGTCTCCACAGTTATAATGTAAACCCCCCTTGCAAAGCCAGAAACATCAACATTAGTTTTGTTCTCTTTTGTTTCGAGGGTTTTGATTATTTGGCCTTGGATGTTTGAGATTTCTATAGTGGTTTGCTGTGGGGTTTCAATAGTCAGGTAATTGGTTGCAGGATTTGGAAATAATGTAACAATTTCCTCATTAATATTCACATCGTTTAGCCCCAATACATATACATAGTCACACGTAGAAGTAACGCCAGTTGAATAGAATCCAAAGACTGAATCTTCATAACAACGTAACCCGTCAGACCAGGTAGCATCGCAAATAGTAAGGTCATTATTTAAGTTAAAAAGATAACTAAAGTCACCAATTTTTTCAACAATTTTTGAGTGATAATTAAAATTTGAATCAGTTAATGAAGTGTATTTTACGTACAAAACCTTTAGCGGAGTTGAATTAATAGTTTCAATAGTTGCCGAATCAACAGAAACAATCAATGAATCAATATTGCTCATGTCTGTAGGGTAGTCAATTTTCCAGGAATCGTTTGTTTTAGCTTTAAAATTGTACAGAATTTGAAAATGATCAAAAATTTGATTCTTGAAGTAAACAATGCTGTCGGAACTATATACCCAGGTTATCATGGGTTCATAGCCACCGCAAAATGATGTTGATGCAGATAATTCTGTGCAATTTATGCTGTCAATTATTGTGTCTTTGGTTGCATCAATAGTCATATAAGTTTGCTCTCCTTGCCAGGACCATGCCCATTTAACTGTATAATACCATTTGGCCCCTACAGGTGCAAAATCTTGAGAATAGGTTGCTGTAGCAATAATCGCAAATAATGCAAAAAGTATGTGTCTCATATTTTTTTTAATTCAAATGCTCTGTTGGTGCGCGTTTCCCAACGCGTGCCGCACTTATTCTTTCACAAATTTCCCTCTCCAAACCCCCTTGTCCGTCTCTACACTTATCAAATAAATCCCCCTTGAAAAACTTGAAACATCAAGGTTTGTTTCGTTCTCTTTTGTTTCGAAGGTTTTGATTATTTGGCACTGGATGTTTAAAATCTTTATTTTAGATTTTTGCTGGCAATTAAAAGTCAAATTGTTTGTTGTTGGATTTGGAAAAATAGAAATGTTAGGCGAAATATTAAATTCATTAACTCCTGTACCACTTGGAGCTACTACATCAACAGATATTATAGTGTTTGGTGATTTTTGCAAATATGAAGTATCGCAATAAGTATTACCCAAAAGTCGCAAACAAAAGTACAAAACTTTTTTATGACATTGTGAGCTAAAAATAGGATGATATTTTTAAGTTTAGGAGACTTTTGATAGTAGCCGAACACACCACCCCCTTTCCCCCAACGGGAGTTTAAAGGTAT
>CAISZK010000097.1 GCA_903889915.1 uncultured Bacteroidota bacterium | reverse complement strand
TTTTTTCATGTGTCAAAATTAAAATTGTTTTTCCTTTTTGACACACTTTTTTGAACATCCTCATGGGGGAATTCGGGGAATATGGAAGCTGTGATTTTTGAGATTGCTTCGAAAAGAAAAAAGAAAAAAAAGCTGCAAAAACACAATTCCCATTGGAGAATGAAAATTAATAAAAACTGCCTATCTTCTTTAATCAAGTTCGTTTTTAATTATAAACATTTTAAAATTCCGCATTCCAAAATTACGGAAGGATATTCAGTTCTTTCCTGCAACGTAGTTGCAAAATCTTTGTAATAAACGGTTGCCGGAGGAAACAAAAACAGCGTAGCTGTGACATCTTTCTTATTATAATCTCTTTCTGGTTTTTATATCGCAGCTACGCTGCTTCATTTCTCTCTTTACTTTTTGTTACAAAGATATTGCTCCTTCGGAGCATTTTTCATCATCACTTCCCAACATTTCAAAGTTTCTAAAAATTCTCACGAAAACGATCTTCTTTGTTCCTGTGTATATCTATAAGAATTCTTCAACTTGACCGAAGTAGATAGGCTGTCATTAAAATATTTTTTAGTGTGCTTTTGTGCATACATGTTTTTGTGGTAAAAATGACTTACCTGAGTGCGCTCAATTTTTCCATTATTGAACAGCTTTATAAAATTTATTTCTTCCTCTGAATTATTTATTACTTTTGCGCCATCAACAATGGAGGGGTGCTCTTCCCGCAGGTGCGGGATTACGGGCTGAGATCATACCCATTGAACCTGATGCGGGTAATGCCGTCGAAGGGAATAGGGTTTAAACATTTTCGGAAAAGTTTCCCTCAGCTTTTCCAATTGTTTAACCAACAAACCAAACAAAAATGAAAAATTTATTTGCTCTTTTGGCAATATATGTTGCATTGAGCATGCCTGTGTTTTCGCAGGTAAAAGTCACCGGAAAAGTCGAAGATGCCGACTTGCATTCTCCTTTGAAAGGAGCCACAGTACGCATCACAGGCAGCTACACCACCGCTTATTCTGATGCGGAAGGGAATTTCGTTCTCACCAATTTAAAAATCGCGAAACAGAGTCTTGAAATTTCATACATAGGCTATGAAACCAAAAAGCTCGAATTTGTTGCTCACAAAGACACTTCAGTGGTTTTGCTTTTGAAAAAAAAGACTGTTCTTGCTGATGAAATTGAAATAAAAGCCGTGAGAGCAGGGGAGAATGACCCGATGACATCCGACAAAATGGACAGCAAACAAATTGCTGAAAAAAACATGGGGCAGGATATTACTTACATCATGGGTTTAACTCCATCGGCAGTGGTTACCTCCGATGCAGGAACAGGCGTTGGCTATACTGGTATCCGTATCCGCGGCACCGACCCTACACGCATAAATGTTACCATCAATGGCATCCCCGTGAATGATGCTGAGTCGCAGGGAACTTACTGGGTTGACCTGCCCGACATCGCCTCGTTAGTTGACAATATGCAGATACAACGCGGTGTTGGTACTTCAACCAACGGTGCCGGAGCTTTTGGTGCAAGCCTGAACATTCAAACCTCCAAACTTGATACTATTCCGAATGCCACAATAAATTCTTCGTATGGTTCCTTCAATACTTTGAAAAACACTGTTGCTTTCAGCACCGGATTGATTGATAAGAAATGGGCTTTTGATGGCAGGCTTTCAAAAATAACTTCGGATGGATTTATTGACAGGGCGTTTTCCGATCTTAAATCATTCTATGTTTCGGGAGGGTATTACGGGAAAAAGAGCATTCTGAAGCTTGTCATCTTTTCGGGAAAAGAAAGAACTTACCAGGCATGGTACGGAGTACCAGAAGCCCGTTTGAAGAATGATACAGCCGGAATGAACCGGCTTTATGTGAATGGTGAGATTTCGCAGTCTCAGTATGAAAATATGCTGACTTCGAACAACAGGACTTTCAACATTTATACTTACAGCAATCAGACTGATAATTATCAGCAGGATTATTATCAGTTGCTGTATTCTTATGAGATGAACAAAAACTGGAATCTGAACGCCGCATTGCATTTTACAAAAGGAGAAGGCTATTATGAGGAATATATCGAAAACGATCAGTTGAAAAATTATGGTTTGCAAAATGTGGTTGTCAATAATGATACCATTACATCCACGCCACTTATAAGGCAACTATGGCTTAACAATGACTTTTATGGTTTTACTTATTCAGTAAATTATGACAATCATAAAAAGATACAGGCTGTGATCGGCGGCGCTGCCAATAGCTATCTGGGTGCGCATTATGGAATGGTGACATGGGCGCAATATGCAAGCAATAGTTTTCCCGACTTAAAATATTATGATGATACTGCACGAAAAAATGATGTGAATATTTTCTGCAAACTGAATTATCAGTTGACGAAAAAAGTCAGTCTTTACGGCGATATGCAATACAGAACGATCTACTATTCCTTTTTAGGATTTAATGAATACCTTCAGAATGTGCAGCAGAATGCAAAATTGAATTTTCTGAATCCAAAAGCAGGCA
>CAISZK010000096.1 GCA_903889915.1 uncultured Bacteroidota bacterium | reverse complement strand
AGAATCCAAAATTCGTTAGGAAGAATTTCAAATTCGTTGGAAAGAATTTTTGAAACGGATGTCAGAATCCAAAATTCGTTAGGAAGAATTTCAAATTCGTTGGAAAGAATTTTTGAAACGGATGTCTGAATTTGAGATTCTGATGTCTGTAAATGGCCTACTTCTTTACCAAAAGAAGCTGTATTGGTATATAGTGATATTGAATCACAGTATTTTGTAAAAATATTAAATGGCTGTTCAGTAATATTTGATAATTAATGGGTGTTGAATGTTGCTTCATATACATGGAAGTTAAAAAATAAATTTCCATTCAATTGAAGTATGTATTCTGTTTGGAAGGTTTATTCACAGGGGCAGGCAAAGACATGATGTTATGAATTACGAATCTGTCCATCCATTCGTACTCAATATTCGTAATCCCGAAATTTTGGGAATTAATTTGGTTGAATTCCTGGTTTTCGTGATGGAAAGTTGTGCTTAAAATTTCACTTTTTATCCCTTTCAGTGAAAAAAAATCACTTTCTGATCCTGTTTTTACATTACCGTTAACTTAACCAAACCGACCGTTTACTTAAACGCTCTTTCCGTTTACTTATTTGCCCACAATTTCCGGTAATTGCTGTTTTACATTTGTACTAAAATTAATAAACAATTTAAAATTTAAAATCATGAAATCAGAAACCAAAAATCTCGATGAAGTAGTTTTCGAAAAAAGAAATCAAAACTACGGTGCATTCTTCTTAAGGAGGAGTTACAACAAAAATGTAACCCGTGCCTTGTTTTTCGCAGTATTCATTTTCCTCGGATTAATTTCCATTCCTTTAATTGCAAGCTATATGAATAGGTTTGTCAAGGTTAGTGTAGATACTACAATTACTTTTGATGGTGGAATGAAACCACCGGTAAAGAATGATATTGAAGATGTAAAACCTCAGGAAGAAAAAAAGGTTGAAAGAATGGTCTATACAGCTCCTGTTATCACAACTGATCCTGATGACAAAGCTGATGATTTTGCGGATTTGCAGGAGAATACCAATAATGGCGTTGTATCAATTGATAGTGACACAAATCTTACTTTTGTTGATAAACATAATGAATCACCAATTGAACCGGTTATTACCGAAAAGCCTTGGTTAAGTGTTGATATCATGCCTACCTTCAAAGGTGGAGAAGATGCAATGTTCAAATTTTTAAGCGACCATATTGTTTATCCGCAAATGGCAAAAGAAACCAATATTTCAGGAACAGTTGGCGTTACCTTTGTTGTTGAAAAGGACGGCAGCATTACCAACATTGCTCTTTTGAATGACATTGGAGGTTCCTGTGGAGAGGAAGCCATGAGAGTGGTTAAAATGATGCCCAGATGGAATGGCGGACGTCAGAATAATATTCCTGTTAGGGTTCAGTTCGTTTTGCCTGTGAAATTCGTTCTGGAAGCCCAATAAGATGCTTTGTTTTGTTTCCTTTAAAAAGCCCCTCTATTTTGGGGCTTTTTATTTGATAAGCTCTGCATTTACCGGTTTATTTTTCTTTGCGAAATGATAGATCAGATAAATAAATCCCGTCGAAAGTACAGTGCTGATAATTACTGCTGGCAGCGCTGAATCCCCTGTCCCGATTGTGTCTTCAAAATTGCCAACAACTCCTTGTGCTGAAAGGTATGAAAACAGTACTGCAATGAAATTATTAATAAAATGAATGGCGATCGGAACCCAAAGCGTACCTGACCAGACAAAGGAATAACCAAGAAAAATACCTAAAAAGAAACGGGGCACAAAACCATAAAACTGCATGTGAATGGCGCTGAAAATAAATGCTGATAAAATAACGGCCACATGAATGTTCTTTGACCACTGGTGAAAGAGTTTTTGCAGGACTCCGCGAAAAAGAAATTCTTCTCCGATTGCGGGAATAAGCGCCATCATGAACACATTTACCAGCAAGCCTGAAATGGTTGAGGTATTGAGAAAGATGGTCTCCATTTTTGTTGCGGCATCTTCCGATTCACGCATCCATGTTTCAACATCTTTCAGGAAAGCGGGAAGCACCATTTGTTGATTTAAGTCTGCAATAAAATTGATGATCGGAATAACCGCGATTATTGCCAACACTGAAAAAACAATGGTTCTTAATTCAGGCCTTGCATTTATTTTCAGGTATTTTCCGATATTCCTCCCATCGAGAAATGCAAAAAATACTGTAGGCACCAGGAAGATCGCGAATTGTCCCACTATCTGGAAATACTTTGCCAATGCAATGATGTCCGGGTCTGTTGAAGTGGCTATCAGTGCAAGATTCTTCATTGTGTCAGATCCGAAAATAAGAAATGCAAGTAACGTCCCGAAAATAAAAACGAGTATAACAGACGTCAGTACGACCATTCCGAAAGTGATTATTTTAAGGAAAACAGGGAACTTGTGTAATAAAGGAGGTTTGTTCATCAATGATGGATTATTGCTAATTTTGCGCAAAAATACGAAATGTTGAGGATTGGTAATATCGAACTTGGGGAATTTCCCTTAATGCTTGCACCGATGGAAGATATTACGGATCCTTCATTCAGAAAGATCTGCAAAAGATTTGGCGCAGATTTGATGTTTACCGAATTTATTTCTTCTGAAGGTTTGATCAGGGATGCTTTTAAAAGCACAGTGAAATTAATCATTTCAGATGAAGAGCGCCCCATCGGAGTCCAGATCTTTGGCCACGATATTCATTCAATGAGAGAGGCTGCAAGCGTTGCCGAAGCTGCCCGTCCTGATCTTATTGACATCAATTTTGGTTGTCCTGTGAGAAAGGTCGTCAACAAAGGCGCCGGAGCAGCATTGCTCAATGATATTCCAAAAATGATAGAAATGACAAGAGAAGTTGTGAAAGCCACTTCTCTGCCTGTTACGCTTAAAACACGGCTTGGATGGGATGAGAAAAGCCTGATCATTGCCGATATTGTTGAAGCGCTCCAGGACACAGGCATCAAAGCCATCACCATTCATGGAAGAACAAGAGCTCAGATATACAGCGGAACTGCCGACTGGACACTCATTGGTGAAATAAAAAAAAATCCGAGGATAACAATTCCTGTAATTGGAAATGGCGATATTGACAGCCCTTTGAAAGCTTCTGAAATGGTTGAAAAATATAAGGTGGATGGCCTCATGATAGGCAGAGCAAGTGTTGGAAACCCGTGGATATTCGCACAAATCAAAGAATATTTTAAAAACGGAAAATTACTTCCCAATCCTGACATGGCGGAAAGAATAAAAGTCTGCCTCGAACATCTTCAATTGTCAGTTATCACAAAAGGAGAGAGAAGGGGAGTACTTGAAATGAGAAAACATTACTCCGGATATTTCAGAACTGTTGAAAATTTCAAAAAACATAAAACCTTCCTGATGCAAACAACATCCCTTGCAGAAACTGAAGATTATTTGAATACCTTAAAAACGCTTTACAACCTACCTGATTAATCAATTTCTGAAGGACAATCCTGAAAGGATTGAATATGAATAGTACAAATTCCAATCAGCGACACAACCACGGAGTGGTTGAATATTGTTGACCTGTCATTTCAATTCTCCGAGTATTTCAGAAAGTGATTTTGCAGGTTCAAAAAGGACCGTATGAATTCCCAATTCATTTGCAGCATTGATATTTTTCACAGCATCATCAATGAAAATTGTTTCTTCCGGCTTCAGTAAATTTTCATTCAGCACCTGTTCATAAATTTCTCTATCCGGTTTGCGCAAGCCCATTCTATATGAGTAATAAGCCTTGTCAAAGAGATCGGACAAGTTATTTATTCTGTAATTATCCTGTAATTGCTTATTGTAAACAGGAAAGTGAATAGCATTCGTATTGCTCAAAAGAAATATTCTGAAATTACTCCTGAGGCTGATAAGAATGTTTATTTTTTCAGCCGGGAAATCCAGTATCATTGCATTCCAGGCTTCGTCAATCATTTCATCCGTGACAGTATGGCTGAGATGTTTTCTGATCTCTTCCCTGAATTCTTCCGGTGAAATAATTCCTTTTTCAAAAGAATCGAAAAAGTTGGATTGGGTATATCCTGAAAATATTTCTTCCACATTGGAAATTCCCAGATTTTGAAAAGCGTTCATTGTCTTCTGAAAGTCAATATTCAAAAGGACTACACCCAAATCGAAAATAATATTTTTTATCATGCTTTTTAAAAATTGCTTGGTCAATTCATAATAAATGACTAAAATTGCAACCCGTTTCAGTGCAAAGATGGTATTTTTTTCTGAAACACGGGCTCATAGCTCAGCTGGTTAGAGCATCAGACTCATAATCTGAGGGTCCCTGGTTCGAGCCCAGGTGGGCCCACAATAAAAAAGCGTATGATTTTTCATACGCTTTTTTTATTGAAAATTTATAAAGTTTTTAATTTAGAACTTTTAATTTCTTATTTGCAAACGGGTCGTTTAAGATAATTTCCATTCGAATTATTAAGGCATAAATCACATCCATCAATTTTGACCTGCCCTTTTGCAATAACATATTCAGCGCTGCCTTTGGTAGTGAAGCCTTCAAAGATATTTGAATCGCAATGCTGATGCTGTGTCTTTGCTGAAATGATATTTTCTGTTTCAGGATTCCAAATCACAATGTCTGCATCCGAACCAACAGCGATATCTCCCTTTCGTGGATATAGTCCGAAAATCTTTGCGGGATTTGTTGAATTCATTTCAACAAACTGATTGATGGAAATACGGTTTTCCAATACACCAAATGTGTAGAGCAATGCCAACCGGTGTTCAATTCCGCCGGCCCCATTTGGGATCTTTGTGAAATCGTTGATGCCTTTATCCTTTTGTCCTTTCAGATTGAATGGACAATGGTCTGTTGCGACAACCTGTATGCTTTCTCTTTTCAGGCCTCCCCATAACGCTTCCTGATCTTCTTTTTTCCTT
>CAISZK010000095.1 GCA_903889915.1 uncultured Bacteroidota bacterium | reverse complement strand
TGATTGCTATTTTTCCGTTTTGTGCTATTTGCTTGAGTTCGGGATAATCAATGCGGACCTGCAATCCTGCCATTGATTGCAGGAAGAGGATGCTGTCGCCTTTTAAAGTATCACCATAAATTTGGTGTTGCAGATACTGGGTGGCATATTTGTATTTTGAGTGATTGAAATGATTGATACGTGCACAATTTTCATCTATAACCATGTTGTATGTGTGCTGTATCGTGTCACCATCGTCACTATGTTTATAGTAAATGGAAATTTTCGAAAGAGAGCTTAATAAATTAAATGACATGATAGAGCCTTCACCTGTGGAAGAAGTGCTTGTCACATAAATTCCTTTAAAATACTGAATAAAATTGGTGTTGTTTAACAATGAAGAACTGCTTGCATTTAAAAATTTATTGGTTCCCCAAACTGAGTCCAATCGTATTCGTAAATGTCCCGGGTATTTGGTAGTGTCACTGCCAAGTAATCTTATGCTGTCTCTTTTGTCAGGGACAAATTTTTTGGAGCCTATCACTGTTCCGGTGGTCAACAGATCCCTGTTTGAGTAGTAATTACTGTCGGCATAAATATTGCTTGCAAGCTCATAAACTTTTACAGTTTGTTTGGCATTCGTGTCACCATAAATGGCATGGTAAGCAAGAGTAAGCACGATGGAATCCAAAACTGGTTGAGATCCGAAAGTGGTGTTATCAATAGCAAGGTGTAGCTGTGTATAGAAACTTGCCAGGTTTTTGCCAAACACCGGATCATAGTTTAATCCAAGAAGATTGTAGGCTGTTTCATCAGACCTGATAGAATCTTCAAGTTTGGAGTATGCAGTTAAATTTGCATTATAATATTCAACGTTGAGTTGATCTTTGGCAGGCAAAACCCCCAGTCCGATGGTGTCCGGCTCTTTGCAGGCATTCATTAAAGAAAGTAACTCAAGGATGAAGCAGAGATTGAGTGTACGTTTCAGCAAAAACAGTTTCAATTTAGTATAATTTTAGTTTGTAAATTTCAGCAAGGAACGCAAAAATTAATTACTTAGTATTTGTTCGTTCACTAAAATTTCATCATAAAACTCATTATAGGCGTCAATGTACGTATCCATAGACTGAAATTCGAGAATAGGTTTTTCAATCTGGTTGACATACTTAACGATTTCAGGATTCACTTCAGGGCTGCCAATGATCACGCCGTCAGAAAAATCAATTGCTGCTTTGGTGATATTGATAAAATTCGGAATTTGATAATGTTCAACATCCTCCTCATCTATACCCGGAAGAGTGATTTTCTCGGCAAAATCATCATTGAACGAACCAGGATAGTCATCATCGTAAATTGAATAAATGACCTTGGTTTCGTTGAAAAGCGGATTGTCAACAAAAGCTTTTTTCAGGTAAATAGGTAGAAGGCTTGACATCCATCCATGGCAATGAACGATATCAGGTGCCCAACCCAACTTCTTTGTTGTTTCGAGAACTCCTCTGGCAAAGAAGATTGCCCTTTCATCATTGTCGGTAAAGTAATTTTCTTCAGAATCTTTAAAAACAAATCTTCTTTGAAAATAATCTTCATTGTCAATGAAGTATATTTGCATCCTTGCTGACTGTATTGATGCGACTTTAATGATAAGAGGATGGTCTGTGTCATTAATGATCAGATTCATCCCTGATAAACGTATCACTTCATGTAACTGGTTTCTTCTTTCATTGATACATCCGTAGCGTGGCATGAATGTTCTGATTTCCCTGCCTCTCTCCTGAATGCCTTGTGGTAGATACCTGCCAATTATACCCATGTGGCTATCCTTCAAATATGGGGTGATTTCCTGCTGTACAAAAAGAACTTTAGTTTTTTCCATTAGATAAGTATGTTAATACGTTATTAAAAAGGAGTGCAAAATTAATAAAAATTTATGACACTATCAATAAATTAATAGTAGTTTTGTCACGATTTTATTCTGTCGTTAAGATACAGTAAGGTTTACAACATAAAATTTTTTTTAAGAGTATGATAATTTTTCATGAAATCAGGGAAATAAAGAAGTATATTTCGGAATTAAACAATACCGGAGTAAAAATTGGGTTTGTTCCAACCATGGGAGCTTTGCACAAAGGTCATATTTCATTGGTTAAAAGAGCAAAAGATGAAAATGCAGTTTGTGTTTGCAGTATTTTTGTCAACCCTGCACAGTTTAATAATAAGGAAGATCTGGAGTTATATCCAAGGACTCTGGAAGCGGATACCAGTCTTCTTGAATCAGTTGGATGTGACGTCCTGTTTGCTCCTTCAGAACAGGAAATGTATCCTGAGCCGGATAACACAACATTTGATTTTGGTGGTCTGGACAAGCCTCTGGAAGGAAAGTTTCGCCCCGGGCATTTTAATGGTGTGGCAATTATTGTTAAAAAACTCTTTGATATTGTCAATCCGACAAAGGCTTATTTTGGTGAAAAAGATTTTCAGCAGTTGGTCATCATTAAGTATATGGTGAAAAATCTGGGACTGCCTGTTGAAATAGTTTCGTGCGAAACAGAGAGAGAACATGATGGATTCGCAATAAGTTCACGGAATTCGAGATTATCCGAATCAGAAAGAAAGGAAGCAACAGAGATTTATAGGATGCTTTGGAAAATCAAACAAATTTCGCTCAGGAATGACCCACCGATCCTGAGAAATTGGTTAAACAGAGAAATGATTTATCATCCTTTGATGAAGCTCGATTATTTCGAAATTGTAAATACCGAAACTCTTGAACCTGTCAGTGATTTCAACAATATCGGAAAGTGTATAGCATGCATTGCTGTTCAACTTGGAAACGTGAGATTGATTGATAACATTAAATTTTTGTAATTTTGCAGCATGCAAATTGAAGTTTTAAAATCAAAAATACACAGAGCTGTAGTAACTGAAGCCAACATCAATTATGTTGGGAGTATTACTATTGATGAGGATTTGATGGACGCTGCAAATATCATCGAATATGAAAAAGTGCAGGTCGTAAATATAAATAACGGGGAACGCCTCGAAACTTATGTTATTAAAGGTAAAAGAAAATCAGGAGTGATTTGTCTCAACGGTGCCGCTGCTCGCAAAGTGATCGTTGGCGATATCGTTATTATCATTTCTTTTGCCCAAATGGATTTTGAAGAGGCTAAAAATTATAAGCCTTTCCTTGTTTTCCCCGGTAAGGACAACTTACTGAGCGGACAGTAGAGGAAATCATATTCATTATGGCAAGCAGGAGAAGACAGAAGACGGCAGTCATTGGTCAACATCAGCAACTGGCAATCGTACATAGATCACCAATCACTTTTGTGTCTTTTAGCTTTAAAGGAATTAATTATTAATAATCCCCAAATAATCTCTTGAAAAAGAAAATCCTTTCAGTTTTAAAATACCTGATATTCCTTTCTATTGGTGGTGTTCTGCTATGGCTTGCTTTGCGCGGAAAAGACATCAATAAAAGCCTGACGGAAATTTTAAATGCTGACTATACCTGGATATTGCTGGCTGTGGTTGCCATGATTTTCAGCCATATCATAAGGGCATTACGCTGGAATCAACTTCTCGACACTCTGGATGTAAAGACAACAACAGGCACTACCTTTTGTGCTGTGATGATCGGATATTTTGTAAGCAATGCTGTTCCGCGTCTTGGTGAGATCACACGTTGTGGTGTTCTTTCACGTTATCATAAAGTACCTGTTAACTCAGTCATAGGTACTATGATCATCGAAAGAGCCTTTGATACACTCACTATGGTGATCATTTTACTCATTACTATTTTATCACAATTACATTTTCTTGGTGATTTTATCAATGAAAAGTGGTTAAGTCCGATCACTGCAAGATTTTCAAGCAACACGTCGGCCATGCTTATTATTGGCGGAGCATGTCTGGGATTTTGCCTGCTGGTATTTTTCATTTACAGAATATCATTGCCAAAACTGCGCAAACTTAAATTCTTTCATAAAACGCTTGATATCATCAAAGGCTTTTGGGAAGGGGTGAAGACTATAAAAAACATCAGGCATAAATCATTGTTCACTTTCTATACTGTCTTCATGTGGTTTTTGTACACACTGACAATTTACTTTTGCTTTAAGTCAATCAATGCTACAAGTAATCTCGCTTTTATTGATGCCTTAACCATCATGTCGCTGGGAAGTATTGGAACCCTCGTACCCACACCGGGAGGAATAGGGGCATACCAATATTTTGTGACACTTTCCCTGATAGCCTTGTATTCTATTGAGAAAAACACTGCATCAGCCTTTGCCAACCTCGTGTATTTTTCGCAGTGGTTCCTGATAATAATTATTGGCGGTTTGTCGTGGGGGGTAATGATCATTTTACAAAAACGAATAATCAAAAATGAAAGCAATTGAATTTGTTCAGAAAAAAATATTTCACTTTTCAAATGATGAAAGCAAGGCCCGCCTGGCCTGTTTGCTTTCATTCTACAACTTTAAAGAGAAAAAAATAGTTTTTACCAACGGCTGTTTTGATATTCTCCATTTGGGGCATGTTGACTATCTTTCCAAAGCCGCCGACCTTGGTGATGTATTGATTGTGGGGCTGAATACCGATTCATCCGTAAAGAAAATAAAGGGTAACGACAGACCTTTAAACAATGAGGAAGCCAGAGCTACACTGCTTGCTTCACTCAGGTTTGTAACCATCGTTGTGTTGTTTGATGAGGAAACACCCTATGATCTTATCAGGTTTATTTCGCCCGATTTCCTTGTGAAAGGCAGCGATTATAAACCGGAGAAAATTATTGGCTATGATGTCCTGAAAGCAAAAGGCGGAGAAGTTGTGACCATAGATTTTCTTGAAGGATACTCAACCACCTCGCTTATCAATAAGATCAAAGAAGGATAAACTAAGAATATTGTCCTGAAAAAGAAAAGCATTTTTATCAGGGAAAAATTGGACCCATTCAACTGAGGTGTGAGTGAATAAGGAAAAAAGAAAAAGGGAGCAATGGCGATAATTTACATTTCACCTTTGCTCCCTTTCGTCGTTTCAAAAAACGTCTTTTGAAACTTATTTTATTAATGAAACTTTTTGAGTAAGGGTCTGATTGCCGCTTTGAATTTTTACCAGGTAAATACCCGATGATTGTCCTGACAGATCAATGGGAACATTTACTTTGGTAACGTTTTCTTTTTCTACAGTTGCTACAACCTGACCGATCATGTTGGTCACAGAAATTGTAACATTGTCGTGGTTGGATAATTCAAACATTACGTTGATCAAGCCATTCGAAGGGCTTGGATAAATGTCAATGTTGTTGATTTCTGTTGCTTCCTCAATTCCGTTACCTGAGCAAACAGTTGAACTTTTTAAAGAGACAAGTGCGCCACCGGTTGCAAATAAAGCCTGCATTCTCGAAACCTGGTTCGGTGTAAAGTTTGCGTAATTAATATCATCACTATAATCCATGAAATCCATGTACATGATTCCGGGTGAAGTTGTAGTACAAGCATCAGTCACGACGCCTGAGTTTGTGCCATAAGTAGCATCTGCCTGGTTGGGGGTGTCGTTGCAATAATCCGTTCCTGAACATGCACCACCATCATCGCCCCATGTATGATATAGGTTAAGACAATGTCCTACTTCATGTGTTAATGTACCTCCAAGGTTATATGGGGCGGAACTTCCTGTGGTTCCAAAATAAAGATAGTTTATTGCAGATCCATAGTTACCATCAAGAGGGCTTGAAGGAAATTCAGAATAGCCGCACATCGAACTACCTAAATTGCAAACCCAGATGTTGAAATATTTTGTTACATCCCAGGCATCGCAACCTCCCTGACTGGTGTGTCTTTCGGAGTAGTCAAGGGAACTGAAATCAGAAACTGTTGTTGACGTACGTGTAATACCTGTTGTAGTGTGACCACTTGGATCAACTTTGGCAAGACAGAATTGAATATTGGTGTTTGCTTTTAATGTTGTTGAAAATGCCTGCATCGAATGTGTGTTGGTTCCTGCATAATCTTTGTTTGACGCAGCGATCTGGTCAGTCACTCTTGTATTCGAAATGTTCTGTGATGATCCATTGTAAATAATATGTACAACAACAGGAATGGTAATAACTGTTTTGTCGTCATAATCCGGGTGCTCCTTTACATAAGAATCAACAAAAGCTTCAACCTGTTCTCTTCTGAATTTATACCCTGAATCCGTTGCCATTTGTTTTTGATAAACCTCATAGGTTCCGCACTTTCTGAAAGAAGTGCCTTCGACTTTGCTGTTCTGAACATTTTGCCCAAAGCAAAAAACAGAACATAATGCGTAGAAAAATACTGAAAGTAAAATTGTCCTCATAGAATTCTTTATTTGTTTTTACAAAATTAGTGAAATTTTATTAAAAAAAAGTTAAAAAATCAGTATTTTTGAAATTTAAGATTTCTTTTTTGATAATACTCTGATTGTCTCCTAAGTTCAATAAGATAATTTTTTCTGAAAGGATAAGAAAGGGCTGTTTGTTTTGCAAACTGCAATATCTCTCAACAAACAATTCCTGCCAAGGACCACTACTCCTGCTACTGTCACTGCCCCCTATCACTCTTACTTTTTCACTACTTTTATCTTCATTACAAGGCCATCATCATTAATTTTTACAAAATAAATTCCGGCAGAAAATGTCGAAAAATCAATTTTGATCGTGTTGCCATCAGAGCTGTATTTGGCAGCATGTGTTTGCCCACTGCATTCAATTATTGAAACATCCTCAACATTGGAGTTTTTCAGAACTATTGTCACCTCGTCATTCACTGGGTTTGGGTAAAAGCTGATTTTGTTTTGCTGCGAAAAATTTTCTATTCCGCTCATACTGGCATTTACTGTCTCTGTAATAGTGTCCGACATGTGGCAATGATAGGCTATGAGCATTACATTGTAAGTGCCGCTTGTAGCATAGATATGCACAGGGCTTGCAGCAACCGAAGAATCGCCGTCACCAAAGTACCACGTGTAGTTTAAAGCATTATCCGAAGTATTGCTAAAAGTCACTGTATTGTTTGCTGATGTAGCGAAACTAAAATTTGCTACAGGGTCAAATTCGCCGATGTGCCATTTCAGCAGGCTGTCCCATACCACAGCCTTTGCAGCTGTTCTGATGTTGGCAGCATCAGCAGCAGACAATGTGTAATCATCATTGATCAATGAAGGATCTTTCCTGAATATGGTTGTGTAAAAGCAACAGGCTGCTGCGTACGAACCCGCCAATGATGGATGACTCTGATCAGACTGGTACAAATTAATCAGCGGAAAATTTTGCCTGATATATTTCCACACAGCCCCGACAGGTGACACCAATGCCTGGTTACTGTCGGCCATCATCATGTAACGCAGTTGAAGGAGGCTGTCCATACCGGCATAAGTGCATACCGGCGGCCACGCCGCACAGTTTGAACTGTCACCATATTCCCTTCCCCATGTCATATAGAACATTGTCGAGCCACAAGGATTCCAAACTTTGATTATGCTGTCGAGTTTGTGTGCATAAGGAAAAACTGAGCTATCCACTTGTCCGATGGGGAACGATGGCAGTTGACTTTGCTCCTGTAGCACCACATAATCCCAACCCCCTGTCATGATCTTTCCCAGCGAAGTGGCATTGACAGAATGTAATTGCAGTGTGTAGCTCCCCGGAGTATTGCTGTCGTAATACAACGATTCGCCTGTTGTGTGTGCCAAAGCAGCAATGATCACCGGTAGGCTGTTCACATAGGTGTAGCTGTTGCCAAGAAACAATGCCCTTTTGATGTTTTGCCCGATTGAAGTGAATGAAACAATTGAAGCAATAAACAAAAACAGTATGGTCTTTTTCATAAAAGAGGGAAAATCAAATTGCAATGATAAGAGTTTTATGAATGCAGTGGAATAATAGATTCTGTGTTTTCGAAAGTTTATTTTTCCTAACAATGGTAAATGAGCATAAAAGTTTATTGTTCCAAACAGAAACCATTAATCTAAATTTTAATATCCATCTCTTTTATTTATCTGGAATATCCCCAACAAAAACTCCATTGATATAATTTTCCTGTTCTTCAATTTTCCCGTTTTCATCAAAGTGATTCCATATTCCGGTTTTCATCCCTTCAGGAAAGGTAAAATAGAACTGATCCTTAATCTCACCATTATCCGTAGGTATTGCTACTACATAAACTTTGACAATTCCATTGGGGAGATAGCTACCAATGCTTTTTATTTTTCCGTTCTTATGATAAGAAACCCATTTCCCAACCCGAAAAGAATAATTTTCTTTAAAACTTTTCCTGATATAATTGGTGTCAACTTCAGAAAAAGAACTGTCATCGTCATGGATCTTTATCTTGCTTTTAGGAAATATTGCATACGCACCGCTATCGGCAAGTTGTTTGTTTGAATACCATGATTGCCAAACTCCGACCCTGAAGCCATCCTTCATCATCCCTATAGAAGTTAATATCTCCTTCACTTTGCTTGTGTCAATTTCCGAATCAACGGTATCAAATACGGTTGTTATTTGTGCAATGCCTGAAAGAGGCAATAGAAAAAGGAACAGGATTATTTTTTTCATTGTTATTTATCTTTACAAATTAAAATTAGAGTCATCAGTGCAAAATTATTGTTTGACAATTTTCTTAATGGTCACACCTTCATCCGTTTTTATTTTAAGGATATAAATACCGTTTGATAAACTTCTTAAATCAAGTTTAGACTCACCGGCTTTGCATAAGGAGGTGTAAATAATTTGTCCGGAGATGCCAGTGATCATTATGTTTGCTTTTTCAGGAATTATCAGGTTGAGATCATCTTTAATCGGATTTGGATAAATACTTATTGAAGGCTCACTTTCATAATTATTAACACCAGACCATTCATCAAAAGTTGGCCAACTACCAATGGTAGGTAATACATTCCAAACTAAATTATCAACGGCAGTTGTTAAAGGATCAGGATCATAAGGACGGGTGTTTAGCAGAATCGCCCAGTTTAACTGGTTACTTCCACGAACGATCTCGGTGGTAGTACCAGGCAGTGAGCCTGTGTGCCACCAGTTATTGTATGTATTCACACACCATCCAAGAGCATAATTAGCATTTGTTGAGGATGGACTTACCATTATGTCTATGGTGGATTGTAAAAGCATGTCAGGCTTTGTAGGGAAACCGTCAACAGCAACGAGAAATTTGCACAGATCCTCAGCCGAAGCAACCCATGCACCATGCGAATCCATTGCTTCAATATTAAATCCTCCATACGGCCATGGTACAAGTGATACATTGTCATAAACTGAATAGGCATAAGGTGCGGCAGGGTATGCGTAATAACTCACTTCATTTGGCAACTTATTACTTTGAAGGTTAAACCCTGGATACATGTCTGTGATATTGAGCGGAAGCAATATCGTATTGCGGACATAGTCCTCATAATTTTGACCGGTTATCTTTTCAATAACCCGCCCAAGGATGCAGAAGCCTAAATTAGAATATTGGTATTGGGTCCCGGGAGTAAAATCAAGCATTTGGTTACTTAACACATATTCAATAACAGTAACAGCATCGGCTGGTGGTGATACTCCCATAGTGGTTGCAATTGCATAAGAATTAAACATTGGATCGCCCGAAATATTCCTGTCCCATCCACCGCTATGGGTCAGTAATTCTCTTACTGTAATATTGTAAACAAGCGGGTCAAGGATGTTCTGATAATTTGCATCATTCAAAATTCCGTCGGGACCAAACACAGTATCATCCAAATGAATCAACCCCTGTTCCATTAAATGCATGATAGCTACCGAGGTTATTTGTTTGGAAACGCTGGCCAACCTGAAAATATTGTCGGGCTGAACAAGTAAATGTGTTGCTGTGTCAGCATATCCAAAGCCTCGATTGTAAACCAAACGACCATGATAAGTAATGGCTAATTGTCCTCCGGAAACATCGTAATGACTAATCAGGCTCTGCATGGCTGTGTCGAAATTGACAAGTTCCGGGACAAAAATGCCTGTCTGCGCCTTAAGACTTAGGTTGAAGAACAAAATGAAAGCCAGTACTATTTTTGTAATTGATTTTTTCATCATTTCAAATTTTCAAACTCACTTATGATTTATCTCTAACAAGCTTTTGAATTTAAATCTGACAAATTTAACAAAGACAAGGGACACATAAGTAATAATCGGTTTCATTTTCCAATTCATCCTTTTATTTTTTTGTCCTTTGTCTATGTGAACTACCTGAAAGAGAAATGAAGAATCATAACTTTATTTCTCTGTTCTTATTAATAAAAAATTTGAGAACTATTTTTTTATCAATGCTTTCAATTCATCAATTTCTTTTTGCTGTTTGTCAATCTGGTGTTGCAGTGTTTCAATTTTTGTGTTTTGAGTTGTGATAATTGTTTGTTGTGTCTCATTCTTCATATTCAATTCCTGCACAGCTTTCACCAAAGGCACAACAAAATCGGAATAACGCAAACTATAGAGTCCGTTGGTTGTATCGGAAGGGATATGGACGCCGCTGAAATCGTAGCCTGATTTTTTGGCTGCTTCAGCCACCTGTTGTGCAAGGAAACCGGTCATTTTGACTTTTTCAATATCATATTTTGAAGTCCAATTAGCGGAATCTTTGCCTTTATACACCATATCATTTTCACGATGGATATTGATGTTGTATGTAACAGGGTTTAACAAGCTGATGAAAGCCAGGCCGGGAACGTCGGATTTGATATTGTCTTTAATTCTTTCATCACTATATGTGGACCATCCAACCTGACCACCAATCCAGCCCACGCTGCTGTTACCAATTTCAACAGAGTTATTGCTGCTTGAAGAACTACCTGCATAATATCCTATACTTGTGTAGTTAGAAAATGCTTGTCCGGTCACAGGGTAGGCATTATACCCTAATGTTGTATTATAGCTACCGGCTATATTATTATAAAGAGAATTGTATCCTACAGCAGTATTACATTTACCAGTAGTATTTTCAAAAAGTGAATAGACTCCAACAGCGGTATTATAGTAGCCTGTGGTGTTGCTGCCTAATGCAGAGACCCCATTTGCAGTATTATAATACCCTGTAGTATTACTATAAAGTGAAGCACTACCCACAGCAGTATTCGAAGCTCCATGACCGGGTGCATCGGGTTGGTTGCTGTAGAGAGCTAAATTTCCAATAGCAACATTATTACTATAATATGCAACATTGCCGAAGCTGAACGATTGGTTTTTCAAGGCTTCCACTCCGATGGCAATATTTCCTGATGCCGTAGTATTCGAATAAAGAGCTTTAAATCCATTTGCAATGTTGTAATAACCACTGGTATTGGAATAAAGCGCTAAACTTCCTATGGCAATATTTTGAATGCCATTGGTTGCTGTTGTAGGCTGATTAAAATATAAAGCGCTATCGCCAACAGCCACATTATTGGTGAGGTATGGTGTATTGCTATTGCTAAACGACTGGGTAAATAAGGCTGATGATCCAATTGCTATATTGTGTGATGCCGTGGTATTCGAAAAGAGTGATCCAACACCAAGAGCGGTATTATTATACCCTGTTGTATTTGCATAAAGTGAACTATAGCCTGATGCTGTATTATTATTTCCAGTTGTATTGTAAGGAAGTGTAAATGATCCTATTCCTGTATTTGTCGTTGCAGTATTCGTATTTCCGGCATATAATCCCAGGAAAACCGGTCCTGCAGGATCCAAAGCTCCGGATTTCACTCCATTTACTTTAAAAAATAGCGATGAATTATTCGTAGTGCCTATAAAATTGTTAGCAGTAATATTGCTATTTCCTATTAATGTCCATAGATTACTCAAAGGATTGCCGGAAATTGTTTGTGACAATGGATTTAATACCAATGCAGGGCTACAGGTTAATTGAAAAACCATCATGTCATTACTGGCTGCATCCACTACATAAGCATAATTGCCGGAAACTGCTGAGCTAATTGGCCCCGAACCTGTGGATGTGGTAGTTTTCAAAACAGGAGCTACAGGGTTGCTGATATCAAAGATTTGCATATTGTTATCAGCATTATTCACAGTGTATGCATAATTGCCTTCAACTGTAATACTCCATGGACTGTTACCTGTAGAAGTTGTGCTTTTCAGTACTGGTGCAGAAGGATTGCTGATATCATATATCCTGAAGTCATTATCATTTAAATCCGTTACATACACATAATTACCCGAAACTGTAACACTGATAGGACCATTCCCTGTTGCAGTTGTACTTGTCAGAACAGGGGCAGTTGGATCAGAAATATTAAATATCTTCAGGTCACGAAAATAAAAATCAACAACAAACGCATAGTTACCAGAAGCGGCTATACTCCATGGGCCAGACCCTGACCCTGTGGAAGTGGTGCTTTTCAGAACAGGCGCTGCAGGATTGCTGA
>CAISZK010000094.1 GCA_903889915.1 uncultured Bacteroidota bacterium | reverse complement strand
TGGAATGGTCACAAGGGGGGAAGTATCCCTCCTTGTTTTCACTCTAATCATTCCTGTCAAATATCCCTCTAAAAAACTTACAATTATTTTAGCGAGGCAAAACGCGTTCGCCATAGTTGCTCCCCAACTTTTTCTTGTGACTCGTTTTATTCAATGTGTTTCCCCAAATTGGCCTCCGTTAAGAGTTTTTATCCAATGTGTCAGCGTACATCGTTATCCGACGAGAGTTTTTATCAAATGTGTCCGCGTACAACGTTATCCGACGAGAGTTTTTGTCCAATGTGTCAGCGTACATCGTATTGTGACGAGAGTTTTTATCTAATGTATTTCACAGAACCTATCGTGGTGAATTTGTACTGCAATCCGTTTTAGTAAAGATGTTAATCCAACATAACTTTCAAAGTAAATGATGCATTTGTAACAATTATTTAAGGGATGTTTTCTCAAAAATCAACGAAATGAAATTGATTTTAATTCTGCCTCTGCAACGCTCTTCATATTTTTATTCCTCTTTATTCCGCCTTTTGTGAATATCTTTGTAATGATTATTGCGCAACATGGTTTCCTGTCATGTGAACGATAACAGGAAAATTTGTAATTATTGTTAACCGGAGAAATAGCAGATATCTGATAAATGCTGGTGTTTCCGGGAGCTTGTAGAAAAACAAAGCAATAATAAGGTAACAATTTATGGAATTACATAGTATAATGAATCTTAATTTTAGAAACCTGAAATAGATATTGAAACGAGCATTGGCAAATATTGTTTTCGTACTCTTTTTTATCAGTTTTTCTTTTGTTGCAGGTGCACAAACCAGCCTGACATCACAGGACGATCTGAAGAAAAAGGCTGATGAGTATTTTAAGAATGAAAATTACAGCGCGGCTATGCCATTGTATTCGGAACTAGTAAGCATCTACCCAAAAGACCCGCTGTATAATTATCGCTTTGGTGTCAGCATACTTTTTGCCGACAGGCGCATTACTGAAAAACCTCTCAAATACCTGTTGTTTGCTGCCACAAAAAGCGACGTTGACATTTCTGTGAATTATTACCTGGGCATGGCTTATCATAACAATTACAGGTTTGCTGATGCCATAACAAAATACAATATCTACAAAAAAGAAGCAGCTTCCAAAACCACCCAAAAACTTAAAATTGACAGGCAGATTGAAATTTGCAACAATGCAAAGGAATTGCTCACGCACTTTACATCTTTGTATGTGCTGAAAAAAACCGAGGTTAACTACAAGGATTTTTTCCGTTCCTATGACCTGGCAAGTGCAGGAGGAGGCAGCATGCTTGTGAAGCCAGACATGTTCAAAACCCCACTCGACAAAAAAAAGGAAAAGCTGGGGCTTATGTTCTACTCAGGCGAAACACGCGAGGCTTATTATTCAAGTTATGGGAAAGACGGCAAGACAGGGAAAGATATTTACAGGGTCAGAAAGTTGATGAACGGCACATGGAGTAAACCTGAGAATCTGGGGCTGGTGATCAATACTGCATACGATGAAGATTTTCCTTACATGAGTCCCGACAGCATTTTGTATTTTAGTTCCAAAGGCGGTAACACCATTGGAGGCTATGATATTTTCTCTTCAAAAATGAATGAAGACGGCACCTGGAGCACTCCTGTAAATTTGAATTTCCCTATCAACACTCCTTTTGACGATGTCATGTTTGTGCCGGACTCCACAAAGCAATATGCTTATTTTGCCTCCGACAGATCGAGCCTGGAAGGAATGATCACGGTTTACAAAGTGAGAATTGATAAAAGAATTCCGCTGTCTGAAAAAATTAATTTCGATAATGAAGATAGTGATTCTGCCAAAGCAGCAGCAGCAAACGAACAAAAAGCGCAGTTGCTGAAAGAAAATGCTTCTCTTGATGTGAATGCCAATGAGAGCATGTTTAAAGAAAATGTGGTGGCTGACAACAGCAACACCAAAAACAATACTTCAAACAGTACAGCGAACATTACAAACGCAGACAACAAAACAAAAGTAAATGGAATTGACTCGTTGAAGAAAGTTGACGAGTTAAACAACGACTCCATCATTGCGATGGCAGAAAGGCAGGCGAATATTGCACGTGATGAATTAAGAGGGTACAAGGCACAAAAGGATGCTGCAAATAAAATTGCAAAAAGCAGGAAACAACTGGCTGATGCCAAATACCAGGAAGCTGCCACGATTAAAACCAAAGCTGAAAGCATCAAAGACGACAGCACTAAGCAGAGTGAAATTGCAAAGGCCAATGTCATTCAATCGGAGGCTGACCAACTGAACAGGGAGTCGGAAATCGCAACACAAATAGCAGATGATCTGAAAGAGAAAGTGCGTGTGAAACAAAAAGAATCCGACGATGCCAAACAATATGAAACTGATATTAAAAAAGCGGTTAGCTCCAATTCAACGGATACATCAACAGCATTACTGACAAAGATGATCGAGAAACTTAACAGCACACCTGTTGACACAGACTATATAGCAAGCACAAACCCTTCGAAGGGATTTATCAGTGAGAAAGAAAATGAAGCTGACGACAATATCAAAGATGCCAGGCAGCACCAGGAAGAAGTGAATTTGTTGAAAACTCAGGCTGATGGATACAGGAAAGATGCTGCAAATTCAAAGAAGAAAAGCAACAAAGAAGAATTTCTGAAAAAAGCAACAGAGATCGACAAGCAGGTAAAGACAGAGCAGGCGCAGGTTGATTCAACATTGCAGAAAGCTGAGTTGCTGAAAGCACAGGCAGACAGCGCCCGTTCGCAATCGGTCATTTATGCAAATGTGGTGGATGACATCAAAAACAACAACACTTCGAACCAGTCAAAGGTGAAAAATACGAATGTTCCGAATAATGGAAACAACCAAACCATTGCCAATAACACCGCTGTTTCAAATAAAACCACCAACCAGACTCTGGCTTCAAATACGAATACGCCAAATAATACAGGCAGCCAAACAATACCGAACAACAATGCTGTTTCAAATAAAACAACAACTCCAACCACCAATCAAACATTGGCTTCAAACACGAATACATCGAATAACACAGGCAGCCAAACTACACCAAACAACACTGCTGTTTCAAATAAAACAACGACTCCAACCACTAATCAAACATTGGCTTCAAATACAAACACGCAAAATAATACAGGCAGCCAAATAACAACAAACAACAACACAGTTCCTAATACTAACAAGACAACCACCAATAACACTTCACTGAATAATCAAAGCAGTGCAACACAAAAGCAACTGACTCCTGAAGAACAAAAGATCAAGAAGGATATTCAGACAAGTACAGTTGCCATTGTAAATAATGTTCAGAAGGCAGCAGATACACTGAAAATGTTTTCGGACAATGCCTATGCAATTGCAGACAATAAGAACAAACAAAGTATTGCGAAGCAGAATGAGGCAAACAAACTGATAACAGAAGCCAATAAGATCACCAATGCGGATGAAAAGAAAAAGACCTTAGAGAAGGCTGATGAATTGCAGAAACAATCTGTGGACCTGGCAAGGGAGGCAGTTATTTCTTACAAAACAGCGAAACAACTTGATGATACTTATACGGAAAAGAAACAGGAAATTGCCGACATCAATAAAACAATGAAAGAAATAAAGTTACTGGTTGATTCAAATAATATTGCTGATGCCGGTGTAAAATATACTGCATTGCAGAAATCAGTCGCAATTACAACCAATGTTAACCGTGCCACCAATGAATATCTTGTCAATGTTTCGAATGAACTTGATTCAAAAGAAAACGAGTTGCAGGATGCGAAAGATGTCGAAAGCCGCAATCAGGCCATCGCTGACAGTCTTGCAGAGAAGGCAACAATATTGAAAGGGCAGGCAAACAAAGCAACCAAACAATCAACAAAAAAGGATCTTCAGAACAAAGCAACTCTTGCCGATAAACAAGCAGGTATTGCACAAACAAAGGTTGATTCTTCGATAGCAAAAACTGAAAAACTCACCATCGAAGTTTCCGCTTTAAAACTTAAGATCAAATACTCGACAAGCCTGATGAGTGAGATCAGTGACAACAAAACCACACCAGCAGCCGCAACAAATATCAATAAAACTGAATTGGAGAAAAGCATCAATCAGTATGAAAACAATAAGATATTTACCGATGTTGCAACATCATATAATAATGTGACAGCACCAAACAACAATAATCAGTTCACACGCTCTGATACTGCTACTCACAAACAACTCGCCATTGCATCCAATACTAAACCCAATAACAATACTGTTGTACAGAACAATTCAACTGCAATTTCTAACAATAATTCTGTTACAGCCAATCATGATACTCTTCCCCATAACAACAATGCAGTCACAGCAAACAATACCCAGATAACGCCGAACAATACTGCGGATAATACAACCACGCCTGTTCAGACGAATGCAGTTCATGAGAAAGTCAAAGCAGACCTGATAGACAAAACCGTTGTTGCAATAAACAATAACATCACTGTTCTTCAAACCAATTTAAACACAGAAAAAGACCCCGGTAAGAGAACAGAAATTGCAAAGCAGATCACTGATCTGCAAAAAGAATCCAACACATTGAAGAAAGAATCAATTGTTTCGCATCAGCTTGCAGCCAAATTGAATGACACTTCAGAAGCAAGCAATGCAGCAAATACCGATGATACCACCCTGGTGCAAAACATGGAAAACGATGCCTCGAATTACAATGATAACTCCTCGCAAAAAAGATCGGATGCAAATGATAGTACTGACCCGATTGAAAAGGCAAAGCTGAACAAAGAAGCCGGCGCATTGGAAGACACAGCAAAAGTATTGCACATGCAGGCACTTGAACTTACCGCAATTGTAAACCAGAATAAATACTACACGAACAACATCCGTCTTGCCGGTATCAGAACAATTGATGATAAGAATCCTCAAGTCACCATGGCAGCTTTGCTTGAAACCGAAGCAAAAACTTATTTCGAAAAAGGGCAGAAGTTGCAGGATAGTATAAGTGATAAAATGACCAATGCCCAAAAGAAATCATTGCTTGAAGGAGCAAAAGAAAATGGGATGCTGGCCATACAAAAACAGACCAAGGCAATTGATATATATTCTAAGGTTGCACCCTCACTGGTCAGCAATACAAATAAAGTTACAAATCAGAATGTCAATACTCCCAATAATACTATATCAAACAATAATTCAACTGATAAAAACCCGGCAAATAATACAACAGTCGGCAATAAAACAACAAATAATACCACGCCGAACAACACAAATACCAGCAACAAAACAACCAATAATTCAACACCAAATAATACTACCGCCGGTAATAAAACAGGTAACAATACAACTGCAAACAATACGACAGCTGGTAATAATACAAGCAATAATACAACTGCAAATAACAACACTGCAAACAATACAAATAATAATACCTCCACAAATAAAACCACTTCAAATAATACCACACCGGCAAATAACACAACTGCCGGCAACACAACTTCTGACAATAAAACGGATGCGAAAATTTATGCACCTACAAACGGAGCTGCCGTAATCACAACTACTGAATTCAAGGGGATCTATATCTCTCAGTTTAAATCGGCGCCACTGAATGTAGATTCAGCAAACTTAATTCCGCTTGATCCGGAATTGCCGGGCAGTGTTGTTTTTAAAGTTCAGATATGTGCTGTGAGGAAACATTGTGCACCCGATATTTTTAAAGGAGTGACTCCGCTGGTTGGCGAAAGCACACCGACTGGGCTAATCCGTTACATGGCCGGATTGTTTGCAAAGTTTGATGATGCAATAACTTCGAGAGATGTTCTCAGAACAATGGGGTATAATGATGCTTTCATAGTCGCATATTACAAAGGAAAACGCATATCTGTTGCGGAAGCACTGGCTTTGATGAAGACGGACAACACGGTGAGCACCACTTATGCTGATCTGAACAATAAAACCTTTGTTTCAACAGGCTCTGCAAATATTGTTACACCGGTTGTTGTCAACAAGGCTGCAACCACAGGACTCAGCAATCCCGTTGCAAATATAAAAGGGCTTTTCTACACAGTGCAGGTGGGCGTTTATGTCAGACCAGTTACATCAGCACAGCTTTTTGATATAACTCCGCTTTATGACGAATACATGACCAACGGGTATATCAGGTACCTGTCAGGTGTTTATTCAACATTACAGGATGCCGTAACTGCCAAAAACACCATCGTTGTCAAAGGAGTGAAAGATGCTTTTGTAGTTGTGTATAATGATGGCAAAAAGATCACATTGGCTGAAGCAAAAACTTTATTGTCCAACAATTCCCCTGTTGCAAATACAGGCAATACAGCAACAAATACGACAACCGCTCAAAACACTTCAACTATTAATAAAACTGCTGTGGTTATTCCAAAGGATTCAACAATCAACACAGTTGCAATTGATAAATCAGGCATAGTTTTTAAGGTGCAGTTGGGTGCATATAAAAATGATGTTCCTGTTGATATTGTGAACAAATTCCTTGATGTTGTAACCGATGGAAGTCTGCAACATTCAAAAGACAATGATGGTCTAACAACATATACTTCCGGAAATTTTACAGATTATAAATCAGCAAACGATTATAAGTCATTGCTTGTTTCGAAAGGCATTACAGATGCATTTGTGATCGCATTCCAGAAAGGTGTTAAGATCAGTATTGCAAAAGCTATAGAATTACTAAAATAGTGGAGATGTGTCCTATTTATAAACTATAAACCTTTCAAACCTTATAAACCTTATAAACTTTTCAAACCCTTCAAACCTCTTACTCTATCTTCAGCTTCTTATTTAAATGCGCAAGCAGATCACAAACTTTTCCAATATCATCAATGGCTGAATTTCTTATCCCTGCATACATGGCAAACGAAACAAGGCGGGGCCAGAATATCTTAGAATCTATCTTTCCGGTGTCTTTGTCAGTTTTGACAATTAATTCTTTGAAAGGTTGACGGAGAGTATCAGGCAGGGTTTTATTGAGTGATATCAATTTTATTTTTTTTAGTCCACTTTTCACATCATTATATTTCATGTCTGCCAGTGCTTCGACAAGCTGACACGGCCAGTTAATTTTTGAAATATTGCCGAAAGCAAGAAAGTGAAATCGAGCTCTCTCATAGTTTTCCTGATACACACAAAGCGTCCCCTGTATTAAATGAAATGTCATAGCTTTTAACTTCGTATCGGTATCATTGGGCAGTTTCATAAATAACACTGAGCCTTTTTCAGCTTCGTCAGCAGCCAGCGACTTCCATCCTTTGTCATACATAGCCATAGCTGCAAGAGAATGGTCAAGAATTTTCAGATCCTTATCATTTGTTGAAAGATCATCAATGATCTTGCTTTCTGCAATTGCAAAGTCCGGTTGATTGCTGACGATCCATGAATAGCCCAACAACAGCCTCATGACACCTTCAGAAATATCAGGATTAACAGCAGGGTTGGTTGAATTGTAAAGAAGAACAACAGGAGGAAGGGTGTTCTCGGATAAGGTCTTGTAAGATTTGTATTTCAGGTTTGATTCCAGTGCATCAAGTTTCTTTTCCTCAGGATTGTGCGGTTTGCACGAGAATGTAAATAAAAGCAACAAAATCATTCCAAACCTGAAGAGGGTCTTTGAAGATAAAGCCTGGATGTGGGTTTGAAACGTCATAAAAAAATTTGTTGCTAATATACAACAATTGTATGACCCGTGTATCTCTTAAAATAATTATCTGACGATTTTACTTTAAAATGCAGTTTTAGAATGTCGCGAAAATCCTCATTCAAATGCATGTGTTCATCTTCTGTGATGTCGCCGTTTGGAAGCATACCTGAGTCCGGCAGTCCTTTAACATCAATGGTTTTTGTATTGCCTGACGCTTTCAGATCTTCAAAATAAATGCAGCGGTCATCAAAGCTTTTTGAATAGGAAGTTGCAAAATTTGCCTGCCTGATAAAATATGCGATCACGATGGCAAAACCTGCCAAAAGCAACAAACGAAAACCATTTTCGATGATGCCGGAGATATTCTGCAGCCCCGTAATCAGGAAAAACATACAAAAGAATGCAGCAATAACGAGGCTTGCCGGTGTCCATGCCCTGAGTGGTCCGGCTCCTTTGAACACATAGAAAAGAGGAATCAAAACTACAGCAATTGAAAATATGGTCAATGGCAGTGCCGCTTTCATATATTTCATCATGATCGCGGTTTCTGATGATCGCATTTGTATCAGATTTTCTCTTTTCATAATGCGCCCGAAAAAGAACCATGACGCAGCAAGCAGCAGGAATGCCAGATTCTTGTTGCAGATGATGATCTTCGGGAGTTGAGAAAAATCAAAAGATTGTGGCAATGAAACTGTCTCTTTCAATGCTGCTCCTGTCACAGGTGTTTCTTCCTTTATTATGTTCATGCGGGTCTTCAATCCTGACCCGGATATGTTTATATTGAAAGAAATGCAGGCAGTGATCAATCCAATGAACAAAGCTTTCAATAGGGTAAGAGAGATCAGCTTTCCGGGTTGTTTTCTTGCTTTTACTCTGATAAAAATTATCAGGAAAGTAAGAAGTAATATCAGCCATATTGCAAAATTCTCGGACAATCCTGTCGCTACTGCCATCACCAAAATTATCAGGAAATAGTCAATGATCTTTTTCTTTGGTTTAAGGATGATGGAAAGTCCAAGTATCCCGAAGATGCACGATTGCAAATGAACACAGGAGGCGATTACCCAATACCAGGTGTCGGTGATCTGA
>CAISZK010000093.1 GCA_903889915.1 uncultured Bacteroidota bacterium | reverse complement strand
GACAAACTATCAACAAATTTGAGTAATGATAAATGGGTTGTCTTCAACGCAGCCCTGCGTTTGTACGGGCATATTCCGGTTATGTTCTACACAGATTATATTGCTTATGATTTTATCCCGACAGCAGAACAGATTGAAAAAATAAAGAAACAAACTTATAAAATTGCAATCCGCGATGATGATAATTTGCCGGCTTATATCAGGGATGATAGTGACATTATTAAAATTAAACTTTGAGAAATTATTTTTCGCCAAGCAGGATTTGCAACCTCCTCCGAAAGCAATGCATATAGTTTGCTTATGATGGCGCGCATTTTCCATTGCATCCCCATCGGCTGGATTTCACTTCTTTCAACATTTTACATTTCACCCACTTCCCCTTGGTTATCCGTCAATTACCTCCTGCATGCTGTCATTTTGTCACCTCTTTCCCTCTTAAATCCTATTTTTCCTCTATTTTCCCTTTCAATTTTAAAAAAAATCAGCAGTTTTTCACTCATTTTCCGTAACTATTTGTTAAATTTAGGCTGTTTTTTTCGTTAGCATTTCCGGAGTTGTTAATTTTTCTTCTTTTCCTGGTGTGAAACTGACAAGTATTGTCAGTACCGTACCATTTATTGCAATTGGTGATGCCCGAACTGTGATTGGTGATGCTCGAATTGTGATTGACGTTACTTCAATCACGGTTGGTAGTGCTCCAACCATGGTTCGTAATGCTCCAATCATGATTCGTAATGCTCCAACCATGGTTCGTGATGCTCCAACCATGATTCGTAATGCTCCAACCATGGTTCGTGATGCTCCAACCATGGTTCGTGATGCTCCAACCATGATTCGTGATGCTCCAATCACGGTTGGTAATGCTCCAACCATAATTCGTGATGCTTCAACCGTGATTGAAGCATTACCAACCGTGAGAGTTGCATCACCAATGACATTTTAAGGCACGATAATCATGATTGTTTGATCAATTTCAGTATATATTGCAACTTCGATGGCGAGAAAAGCTCAGTAAGTTGCAAAACCTGCTGTTTTTTTAACAAAAGGCGTTGCTACAATTGCAATTGAATGGCTTTTTCTGATGATTGAAGGCAGCCGGGCCGGAAAATTTGTCAGTTTTGGTAGCTTTTAAAATAACTTCCCCACATTATTTCATCGAAGTACGTATTTTTGTTCGTACTTCGGTGGAATAATGTTTTTGATTATTTTATCTTGAATTTTTACTTAAGGAATGTAAACATAGTGCCAGGGTCCGAATACAATTTGAGGACCTGCATCGAAATCACCAAGCGGGTGTTTTGTTTTGCTTGAAGGAACCACCGGGGCGCCTTTTTTAACTTTTCCCGATTTTGGGTTGGGTGCTATTAAAGTTGGTGCTTTTTTAGATACAGGTACTACGCTTCCATGTTGGTAGGCGAAATAAAAGTTGTGTCTCGAAAATGTCCAAACATAATCGGCTGCAAGGCTAAAAAATTGTTTGGTAGTGGCAGGTTCAGGCGGAACGTCTTTTGCACTGGTTGTACCGCAATTCCAAACATGACCCTCGTTACCTTTCTTTGCTTTGTCTTCATGAGCATGAGCCCAGCCTTCACCGGAATCAACAATGCCGGTGGTACGTTTGCCACCGCCTTTGCCTGCAATATCAATTGCCAGGCGGCGCAACACATTTAACCCATGTGCCACGTCTCCTGTTGACCTTGCCACTTTATTAGCTATTGACTCAGCATAGCCAACGTTGGCGTCGGCCATGTCCAAAACCTGGATACGCAGTCCTTCAACCAGGGTGGTATTGGCAGGCGTCGGGTCGGCAAGATGAGTAACTACTGCCGCCCCCAGATCGTTGCACTTGGGATGCACCACAGTATCAGCGTACATCGGTGTAGTCGCGTCTGGATCTCCTGCGAAGGACATTCCCTTTATTTTTGCTGCCAGATCATTTGATGCAAGTTTGTGATAGCCTCTTGAGGCTTTGATTTTTGGTAGGTTCTTTGCCATGTTGTTTCGATTTTAAAATTTGGGCAAAGGAAATAAATTTCCTTCAATCGGAAATCAAGCAATATCCTTATCTGTAACAAAAATGGCAGATTTGTTACACCAAAATTATTCTTCCTTTTTCAAACGGCATACAACCATCCTGTTTACCTTAAAATTACGGGTAATATACGCCGTGGATTTATTTTCAACCACAGCCTTTTTGATTTTTTCCGCCTTGATATACTTTACAAGTTTTGAAAAGGAAAACCTCTTATTTCCGTATTTTTCAGAGATTTCGAGAGCTTTCAAAATTTTTTCCTCGCCAAAAAGTTCGACGTATTCTTTCATTTCCTGTTTTTCCATAGAATTAAATTTTCGGGGAAATTCGGAAATTTTTCAATATGCTGATATGTGCAATACCGGTACTTACCCCAGTTGGCGCGCGTTTTCGCGTCCTGACGGATTTGTAATCCGTCAGGTTATATCAAAAGGATTTGCAATCCTGCAAACAATTAAACTCCAGTTGGCGCGCGTTTCCCAACGCGTGTCATCCCAAGCAAAAAAAACAATCCAACAATTAAACAATTCATCCATCCAATAATTTTTTTATGTACTTTTACATCGTGAAAATAAATTTACATAATTCCAGTGTTTATCGGAATTATTATAATCGGATAAAAAAAATCCGATTGTAATAATGCAGAGATTGTCAATCTCTGCTTGTGGAGTTTTATAGTTGCTCTAACATGACTGTTATTAGTAATGCTAAAATAAAATATAGGTTACCATGAGAACACAATCAATTAAAATTACACTTCTGGTACTATTTGTGGTTGTATTGTTTGGAATTCTTTTAAATTCCTCATGCTTTACAGAAATTACTTGTCCGGGGTGTAAACTTACACCGGAGGAAGAATCAATCTGTTATTCACAATACGAGAAAATAATTTTCAAAAATGATGTTACAAATTTCCTTGACACACTATCTGTTTCTGGTATCTTTAGAAATGCATCAAATTGTTCTGATCCTTGTGAGAAAGGTGCGTCTTCTGCTTATTCACCATTTTCTTTTGTCCATTTAAGTTTTGGGAGTGTATATGCTACGGCTGGAGGTACTCCTTTTATAGGTTTTTATAAGACGGCATCATCCTATTTCGATGCTCCTTTTTATTATTTTCAATTAAGTGTTCCGACTCAAACCATTACTGTAAATAGCATAACTTATAATGATGTTTATAGAGTTCAGACCGATTCTACAGCGATAGATTCTATTGGAGATAGACTTAAAGTGCCCTGGAAACTTGAGTATAGTAGAACAAGAGGTTTTATACGTTTTTACATGTTAAACGGGGAAACATGGAGTAAGCAATAATGATAAAAATTTTATAAATCGGATTAAAAAATCATAATAGTAAAACGGCAGAAATTGCAAATCCCTGCCGACGGAAATATACACATTAGTCAGAATTGTCAAACAAGATAAACCAAAAAGGACAGACGGATTTTGGATGAAAATATTTGGATAGATAAAAACGAATATACAATATGGGCACTACATATAATTACCGTTTTTGCTGGTATTTCAAGGTACGTAGCAAGAATTAAATTAATTGTACCTTGATAGGAACACACTTTACAATCGGTAACTATAAAAGCACCATAATTAGTTGCAGGCATTTAAAAAGAAATAAATTATGACAAAAGATTATCTAATAACTGAAAATGATTTGAGAAAGAGAACAATAGTTATTACTATGCTAACAATCTCGTGTGTGATTCTTGTTTTGATTCAAACAAATTACAAGATTTTTAATGTTACTTTATTTGGAGTAATTTTCATGCTGATTCTTATAGGTATCATAGTTTCCTTGAACTTTATTTGCACATATAAAGTGATTGGTAAATTTTCAATTTCTTTGACAAAATTAAAGATTGAAATTAATAATAATGTTGATATTATCGAAATTGGTACGGATAAGTATGAGTACATAAAGTTTGTTTATAAAGCGTTCGAAGGCGAAGCACCTTTATCTACTATGATTGGAAAGGGGGCGGCTGTTTCAGCTTCAGGAACTGGAAATACTTTTGAGATAGCGACAAAAGAAAAAAAAATCAATTTTGAAATTAAAATTGAAACTATTCAAGATTATGATATTTTGAATCGGCTCTTAAAACAAATTAATGAAATTGGACATAATGTATTTATCTCAGAAAACTTATTCTAATAGCTACTATAGCATTGCTTAAATGGCAGTTTGAGTTAGGAGTTATAAGTAATGTGTTTTGAGAGTAACTTAATAGTGGGTTGGATACGTAAGACTCCTAATGACATGTTCGCTATTTTTTGCAATGCTTAATCGTTATTGTTCACAACAAAAATCACAAAATACCATGCTCACCGTCATAACCAACGCCCGCATTTTTGATGGAGAAAACCTTATCGGAGAAAAGTCAATTTTAATTGAAGATGGGCAAATCCTCAGTGTTGGGGGAGAGGTGCCTGCAGATGCAAAGGTCATAGATGTGCATGATGCCACGCTGCTGCCCGGACTTATTGATTCGCATGTGCATACGGATGTTAAAGGTCTTCGTGATGCGCTGATGTTTGGCGTTACTACGGAGCTGGAGATGATGGGGCGATGGACGAAGAAGAAGCGCAAGGAAATTGCAGGGCGTCATGATGTGGCTGACATTCGCTCACCGGGAATGGGCGTCACACCTCCGGGAGGGCATCCTTCGCAGTATGTAAAATCGAGCGGCAACCTGCTGTTGCGATTTTTCTTTCACTATCCTTTTGTTTCTACTGTTGAGGAGGCTGTGACGTTCGTGAATAAACAGGTTGACAAGGGAGCGGACTATGTGAAGATATTTATTGAAGATGGTAGCACAATAGGAAGTCCCGGGCTTCAGGTGATCAGCAATGAGATACTTTTGGTTGCCGTGAACGAAGCTCATCGCCTCGGCAAAATGGCCATCGCACATGTAACAACACTTGAAGGAGGGCAGCGGGCCATCAGGGCCGGTGTGGATGGGTTGGCACATTTGTTTTTTGACAAGCAGCCTGACGAAAAAATGACGTGTGGCATTGCTGCATCGGGAACGTTTGTGATCACTACACTGGTGACGCTTTCGTCTGCCTTTGGCAACAACGCTGCATGGCTGGCTGCTGACAAACGTGTGAGTGCAAGGCTGAGAAAAAAGTGGCTGGACTCACTTTCAAGAAGCATGAATGTTTACCCACAGGGAAAGCTGGACGATGCTTATGCGAGTGTGCTTGCACTGCATAGGGCAGGTGTGGATATTTTGGCAGGCAGCGATGTGTCGGAGCCTATACCGATGCTTGGCGGACTTGCGCACGGGGCCAGTCTGCATCATGAGTTGCAACTTTTGGTTGCGGCAGGCTTGAAACCTGTGGAGGCTCTGCGTGCGGCTACTTCGGTGCCTGCAAGAAGGTTTGGACTTACTGACCGTGGACGAATTGTTGCCGGAGCACGTGCGGACCTGCTCTTGGTGGATGGTGATCCGACAATCAATATCGGGGACACATTGAATATTCTGAGTGTTTGGAGGGGCGGGGTGAGGCTGGAAGGGTGAGGAAATGATAAGGGGAATGGATGGGAAAAATTTGTGAATTATTGTAGTTACCGTTATTTAAAAGTAAATTAAACTTGAGGTTACTCTGAAAAGTTAAAAAAGAAAAAATGCCACGAAAACACCAATACACGAAACTACACAAATTAATAAACACTAATAAAATAGTTTTTCGTGTATTTTTGTGTTTTAGAGTTTTAGTGGTAATATAAACTTATTGAAGTTGACTCAAATTTGGATTACTATGAAGAGAGAAGAAAATGGAAATTATGCAAAATTCCTTCAAATTCTATTTGTGGGATTATTGTTTCATCTGTTGGTGATATCACCAAATTTGTTTGGACAGAGTAAGGATTGCAGCAAATTTAAAAACGGCACTTTCAAATTGGTGGATTCAAAACTGGAGAATTATATTATTGTACGTAAAGGAAAACATCAGACGGAAAGCTATGCTGATAAAAAAATGAAATTTATTGTGAAATGGATAGATGATTGCACTTATACATTGACACCGACAAAAAAGACTATGAGGAAAAATCCGAATTTACCCAAAGATGGTGTTTTGACTGTGACAATTATTGAGGTTAAAGAAATTTCATACATCCAAACCAGTACTTCCAATTTCTCAACAGAAGCATTAACAAAGGAAATGATAAAAATTAAGTGATTTTGTACCCGGTTTTCGCAGATATTCATCGTTAAATCCAATCCCATGAAAAAACAAATTATCCTGTTATTGTGCATGACGATTTCACTTTCGTCAATCGGGCAAATGTTATGTTCGGCCACAAGTACAAACGAGTATTGTGGCCATGCAAATGGAACTGCAACCGCTGTTCCGGTGGATACTTGTCCGACGGGTTTCACCTACTTTTGGAATACGACTCCTGTTCAGACAACAGCTACAGCCGTAAATTTACCTGCCGGTACATACACGGTTACGATTACATGTGGGGCGCAAACGTGTATAACATCAGCCAGTGTAATGAATATGCCCGGACCAATGGTTATCGTTTCAGGTGTTACACATTCCGTTTGTGGTGCGGCAAACGGTGGAGCAACAGTTACAGCAAGCGGAGGAGTTCCACCATATACATTTCATTGGTCGAACGGGCAAAATGGAACCAGCCTTGTCAATGTCATGGCAGGAACTTATACTGTGACTGTGACTGATTCGGTTTATTGCCAGGGGTGGGCTCCTGTTGTAATTTCAGATACGCAGGAGGTAAATTGTGCAATCACAAACATCATAGAAGTGTCGGATGTTGGCGGGGCTGATGGTTTTGTTTTTGTAACACCGTCGGGAGGAATTCCACCTTACACTTATTTATGGAACACAGTTCCGGCTCAGACGGATTCAGTTGCTGCAAATGTTCCGGCAGGCACCTATACTGTTACTGTTTGCGATGTGAATAATTGCTGTTGCACGAATTCTGCGACAGTTCATGACGGTGCGGCGATCAATGAAATTGACAATAGCGAAAATGTTTCGGTTTTCCCAAATCCGACTACCGGAATAATTTTTATTGACTTGAAAAATATTGACAAGAGAACCCTGACAATTGAAATATCGGACATTGTTGGGAAAATAGTTTTTTACAAGGTCATCATGAACGATTCGGGCAAGACCTTGAATATTGATTTAAGACAACTGACGAATGGATTTTATGCATTGAAAATTTACAATAAACAGTTTGTTATCAACGAGAAAATGTTGAAAGAATAGAGAGTTTGTTGAGAAATGCCAGATCAAAAATACAATTGTTATGAGACGCGAACGACGACAGAGAAAGCAAGCTACAGCGTATATTGAAATTGAAAGAAAAAATTGTGATGCGTGTTGGAAATGCATACCTGCATGCCCCAAAATGGTGATTGGAAAAATTGATATTTTTTTTCACAAACATGCCCGTATAAGACATGGGGAAAAGTGCAACGGGTGTTTGAAATGCATCAAGGCTTGCGAAAAGAATGCGATAAGAAAAGCAGAAAAGATCAAGGATTGAAAAGTAATGGAAGATGGTGTGAAAAAGAAATTCTTGAAGTTATTATTCTTTGTAGTTTAAAACGTTTAAACGAACAACTCAAATGGCATTAGGTTATAAATATTCATGGTCCGACATGATCAATCTCATAGAAAGTTGGAAAGATATTGCAAGGGAAAATTCCGGCGAATTTAAGGTTGTAAATGTTCATTCTTTTGCGAATAATGATGATCCTTTTTTAAGAAGATTTGAAATTACAATACCTTTTTTGGATGGACAAATATTCATCATTACCACTGAATTCAAACCTCTGAAAATTTACTACATTTTCAATAAAGTAATTGCTGATGAATTCCTGATCTATGAGGAAGATTATGCTGATAAAATCGGAAAGCTTTTTGGCGCAACGGATATTGAAACAGGTGATGTTGATTTTGATAAAAAATTCATGATCAAGTGCGACGATGATGGATTATTAAAAAAGGTTTTGACTTTCGATCTGAAAAAGTTTTTACTGGAAAATTATGTTGCCAACTTCAAACTGGAGAATGCAAATGAAAGTTCTACACTTGAACTGAATGTGGCAATTATCGAACTTGATAAAACCAAAATGAATGATGTGATAAGATTATTCAAGGAGAGTGTTGAGATAATAAATGACCTTAAAAGCTTTTCATAAGCGCTATGCGATTGTTCCTGATTTGCCATCCTGCAATTTAAATTATTACTTTTTTTAAATAACCCTAATTTCATTATCGTTTCGTTTTAATTGTTATTTTTGTTGTTCGCCTTTCTTAAATTATTTGGCAAATTATTATCACTTTTACTATAAAAAAAAATAATCATTATGGTGGTGTTTACACAATCGAAAAACAGGTGTCATTCCTGCAACAGTGCTGCGAAGTATAATGCTTTGAAGACAATTTTTCTTGCTTTTTTGCTGGTTATTTTTGGCGCTTTTCAAAGCAGGGCAGCGACAAATAACTGGATAGGAGCTGCAGGAGGAGGAGCCTGGACAACCACTACAAACTGGAGTCTTGGCGCCTATCCGGGTTCTTCAGGTCATACAACGGATGATGTAACTATCAGCGCAGGCACCAGCGTGATGACATTCACCGGCATGTCGTCCTACACGATTAATTCCCTCACAATATCAGGAACCACAGGCAGCGTTACCTGGTCAAGCGGTGCAAGCACATTGACCATCACTTCGAATTTTATTTCATCAGTCAATGTAACAACAGGTGTAATTAGTATCAACTCTAGTGGAACTGGAAGCAATATTGCCAGCGGAAAAACCTTAACCATCAGCAGCGCTTCCACATTGACCATTGGTAGTGGCGGCATTTTTACAGTGAATGGATCTATTACCACAACCTCTGCGGCAACAACTCCTATAGTCACCGGCGCTACAACACGAATGGTTGTACCCAATGGTGGCATTATTAATTATGCCTGCGGCGCTACACTTGCAACTATCCCATTAATGAGTGTTCAAACAGGTGGTGTGTTAAATATCACTTCAACAAATACTGTTACACTCAGCGCTATTGCGATGGCTGGCACTCTCTCCATCAACAGTACTGGATCAACGGCTATATCTGCCAGCGGTTCATCACCTGTTTATGCAGCAGGTTCGACCCTGATCTATCTTAACTGCACAGCTATTCCTGAGAATTCTGTTGTGTGGCCAACAGGTACAAATGGACCAACCAATGTGACCATAAATTCACCGAATGGCGTAACAATAACATCCACTTCAGGTCGTCAGATAAAGGGAACGCTGACATTGACTGCAGGTGTTTTAACCCTTAGCGGATCAGGCAATGTTCTTACTTTTAATGGTGACGGTTCTGTAGCACCGATTGTAAGAACTACCGGGACTATTACATGTACATCAACACCTGCATTAAGCTTTAGCCCCACATCAGCGGCAAACTGGGCAATTCCTGCAAGTACTTTTACCTCTGATCCGATTTTAAGCAACTTTACTTCAGCAATGGGAAGCGGCGGCTCACTTACTTTAAATGCACAAAATATTACCGTTTCAAATACTGCAACTTTAACCAGCGGATTGGTTGTTTTGGGAACAGGAAATTTTACAACATTATACATAAGCCCTACGGCAAGCTCATCGTATAGCAACACGATGATGTATGTTACATCAGGAACTTCGGGTTATTTTGGGTTTACAGTAGGCAATACTATTTACACTGATTTTATTTATCCTGTTGGTGACAATGTCGGAACAAGTCAATATTCTCCGGTTGATCTGTACTTTTCCGGAGCATCGGGTACTTCTTCAAGAGTGATTGCCACAAGAGTTGTTGATGCGGCACATCCCAATATCAATACAGGGGGGACGGCTGCAAATTATCTTACCCGTTACTGGCAGTTCACCGATAACCAAACTGCAGCTTATACTTACACGGCAGATTTCAAATTCATCAACAGTTCGGAAGATGTTGTTGGAACTGTAAGTTCAATTGTTCCTAACCGATGGAACGGAAGTGCGTGGAATATTTTACCGGGAACAATGAGTGCACCGACTTTATCAGTTACTTCAACAACCTATGCTGCCAATCCTTTGGGCGGAAATGATTTTACAGGATTAACGCAGGCACCGGCAAATGATAATTGCGCCAATGCAACTGTGATCACACCTGCCAATACCTGCACCGCAGGTTCGCAGGTGAGCAGCACTGTTTCGGGAGCTACAAACTCAGGTATCAGCGGATGTACCGGTACGGCTGATGATGATGTATGGTTTAAGTTCGTTGCCGCTGCGACTACAGAATATATTTCTTTGGGAAACACAGGAGGAAGTGATCTTGTCACTCAGTTTTTCACTGGGGCTTGTGGCTCGCAGGTGAGTGCAGGATGTTATGACACTGATCCGGCAAACCAGGCATGGACAGGATTGACTATTGGCAGTACTTATTATATCCGTGTATATTCCTACAGCAGTCTTGCTATAACTGGAACGGCAGGAGCATTCACACTTTGTGTCTGCAACTCGCCCTGTGTACAGCCAACAACACAGGCAACAATAACTGCCTACACTGCCACCACCGCCAGCAGCACAACGGTGCATTGGACAAGAGGAAATGGAGATGATGTGATCGTCGTTGGAAGGTTGACTTCAACAACAGCGGTTGATCCGGTTCAGGGAACTTACTATTATTCCAGTTCAACTTTTGGAAACAATACAACAGGATACAGTACGGGAACAGGAAATTATATCGTTTACAATGGCACTGGCACCAGTGTTACTGTATCCGGACTGGCATCAAGCACGGGCTATACTTTCACTGTGTACGAGTATAATAATTCAACATACTGTTATGATATTCCCGGTTCATCATCTACTGTCACTACACTGGCATGCACGCAGCCAACAACACAGGCAACGATGAGCGCTTATACTTCTACCACTTCCACTGGAACAACTGTCAACTGGGCAAGAGGAAACGGAACAGGCGGCGTAATTGTTGTTGGCAGATTGACATCAACCAGCGCTGTTGATCCGTCAGGTGGGATAACGTATAATGCAAGTTCAACTTTTGGTTCAGGAGATGTTACGGGTACCGGCAATTATGTCGTTTATACCGGAACAGGCACAACGGTTTCTGTTACAAATTTAGTGGCAAGTACAGGTTACACTTTCACAGTGTATGAATACAATTCCACAAACACCTGTTATAAAACTCCCGGTTCTTCATCAGCAATTACAACTTTAGCACCTCCGCATTGCAATACTCCGCCCACCTTCGATTATACAATTACTCCAACCACTTCCTGGCAAACAGACGGCCCCAATGCACTTGCTTCATCTGAGTGCCGCATTTATAAGATCAATATGGTCACATCGAATGGTTATGATTTTAGTATTTGTGCCAATGATGGAGTTGGTGGCTCCTGTCCGGTTGGCGATGGAGACTTGTATTTGTACAATTCTTCAGGAACCAATATTTGGTATATTGACGGACTCTCGGGATGTAGTTATGATGCTTCAACAATTGGGTCGTCTTATGCATCATGGCAGCCGCCATCAATTGGGGTTTATTATCTGAAGGTGGTTGGCTATAGCTCAGCTGCTATTACCTACACACTCGCATATAAATATACAAGCGCACCTGCAAATGATGAATGTGCCGGCGCAGTATCAATAACACCGGCAGCGCCAGGAGCAGCAGCTTGTACTATCCCACCCAGCTTTGATGCAAATTTGGCTACCGAAAGCGCTTCACCCGGAACTTATGCTTCTTGTGATTATTACTATACAAGTACCACCCGTGATGTGTGGTTTAGCTTTGTTGCAACAGCCACCAGTCATCAGATAAACATAGCCGGAAGTACATCTTATCAGCCGGTCGTACAGGCATTCACTGGTGCCTGCGGTTCACTTGGAACTGCTATAGGCTGCGCTTATGCTTCTTCAACAGGAGGAACAGCATCTGCAACATTGACGGGGCTGACAGTAGGGCATATATATTATTTCAGGGTTTATCATGAATCATCGAGTGTGCCTGCAACGACAACATTCACCGTTTGCATACTTACAGCGCCGACAAATGATGAGTGCTCAGGAGCAATTTCAATAACTCCTAATACGCCCGGAACTGCTGCCTGTTCAAGTCCTCCTGCATACAGTTCTAATCTTGCATCGCAAAGTCCTGCACCAGGTTCATACGCAAGTTGTGATTACAATTATACCAGCAATACACGCGATGTATGGTTTTCATTTGTGGCAACAGCAACAAGTCATCAGATAAACATCGTTGGAAGTTCATCTTATTCTGCGGTTGTGCAGGCCTTCGCCGGTACCTGTGCATCACCGGGGACTGCCATTGGATGTGCTTATGCTTCATCAACCGGTGGAACGGCATCTTTAACTTTGTCGGGACTTACAGTTGGGAACACTTATCGTTTCAGAGTTTATCATGCATCCTCAAGTATTCCTGCAACAACAACCTTCACCGTTTGCATACTCACTGCTCCTGCAAATGATGAGCCATGTGGCGCTGTTCCTTTAACACCCGGAGTTACCTGTTCACCAACAACTGGAGATGTAAATCTTGCATCACAGACCAAGCCTTATGGTAGCTGTGATTACAACTATACTTCATCTTCCAATGATGTTTGGTATTCTTTTGTTGCCACAAATACTTCTCATCTGATAAATGTTCAGGGTAGCGCCGATTTCCAGGCGGTTGTTCAGGCTTATTCCGGAACCTCCTGCAGCGGAACACTTACATCAATAGGATGCTATTCGGCTTCATCAACAGGTAGCCTCGCAAGTCTTCAATTAACAGGATTGACTGTAGCTTCGACATACTATGTCAGAGTGTATGCTTCAAATTATTACTCAACCAATACTACAACTTCCTTTACTATTTGTGTAATTAAACCGCCTGCAAATGATGAACCTTGCGGAGCTGTTGACCTTGGTACTATTACCACAACCTGCAACGCTGTTGCAGGTGATGCTGCACTTGCAACACAAACTTATGCTCACTCCGCTTGTGATAATGCCTCTGTGGCCCGTGATGTCTGGTATATGTTCACCACGAATGCGGGCGGGACAAGCGCGAATGTGATTGTCGTAAGTAACGGATCTTATGATGCCGTAATACAGGCATACTCTGGTGCGTGTGGATCGTTGACAAGTATCGGATGTCGTCAGTATTTTTATGGTGGAACAGAAACCCTGCATCTGACAGGTTTAACAGGCAGCACTACTTATTATGTTCGCGTTTATCACAGTTCATCAACCATACCGGGCAATACAACCTTTACCATTTGTGTAGTTATTCCACCCGTAAATGATGATTGTTCAGGTACCACACTTACACTTGGAGCAGCCGCAACAAGTGGAACCACGGTGGATGCTTCGCAATCTCTGAGTGATTATTATTCCACAGGCTATGACGATGACGATGTCTGGTATAATTTCACTGCTTCGGGTAACAATGCTCAGATAATTTTGAATTGTTCGGGTATTGATGGTGTGTTGCAATTGAGAAAAACAATATGCAACGGCACAAAAATAGTAGATCATGATTTCGTTGGTACCGGTTCTGCGGAAAGTATAAAAGTAAGTAACCTTACAAATGGAGCCAGTTATGGAATCAGGGTGTTTTCCTATAATTCAGGATTAAGTTCAGAAGGTACATTTACAGTGGCTGTAAATAACACAGGATACACGCCGGGGACTTACGATAACGTAGCCAATGCATATATTGCGAGTGTCGGAACAAATTCGCCGGGAGTTTCATTTGCTAATTACGGAATGGAAGTGGGTGAGCCAAGCGGACCAAACTGGAACTTTGACCCCGATTCAAATCCTGCAACCCTTGCCAATACTGAATGGTTTTTGTTCACACCATCGGTTTCCGGGAACTATTCTATAAGCGCGACTACGGGTAATAGTTTTGAACTTGGAGTTTATTCTGCAACTTCCGCTGCCAATTTATTGGCAGGTTCATACAGCAATGTTGGTTCAAGTACAGGCGCTGCATTGCCCTGTCTGACATTGACGGCGGGTGTCAATTATTACATTCAGGTAAATGGGCATCTGGGTGCCGGAGGAACACCATCGGTTACTATAGCAACGGTAACAGTAGCACCAGTAGCAGACGGAGCCTCATCAGTATGTGTGAATGCAAACACACCTGCTTTTACTGATGCCACGGCAGGAGGAACCTGGTCTATAACTCCCGGATCAGGAACAGCAAGCATTTCTACAGGAGGCATAGTAACAGGATTGTCTGCAGGAACGGTAAGTGTAGTATATACGGTTGTTACCGGTGGATGCACCAATTCATCAACACAGACTTTAACAGTAAATCCATTGCCGGTGGTAAACCCGGTTTCGGGAGGCGTTACTACTGTATGCGTGAATGCAACTACCCTGGCTTTTACAGATGCAACAGTCGGAGGAACGTGGTCAATAACTCCCGGTACAGGAACGGCAAGTATTACGACGAGTGGTGTAGTGACTGGACTGACCACCGGTACAGTTACTGTTGTGTATTCCTATTCTGACGGAACCTGTAGCAATACTGCAACCCAGATATTAACTGTAAATACTTTGTTGAATGTTGCAGCAATTGCTGATGGAGCACTTTCAGTTTGTATTAATGAGAGCACACCTGCATTTACTGATGCCACTTCAGGAGGAACATGGTCAATAACTCCCGGTACAGGTACTGCAAACATTACAACGGCAGGTGTCGTGACAGGAATTTCTCCCGGAACTGTTACAATTATTTATACGGTTTTTAGTGGAGGATGTTCAAATTCGGCAACACAATTATTAACTGTGAATGATCTGCCAACAATAGCTCCTATTGCCGGTGGTGCTTCTTCAGTGTGTGTAAATGGAACAACACCTGCATTTACTGATGCGACCATCGGTGGTACATGGTCAATTACGGCTGGTACCGGTATAGCAAGCGTAACAGCAGGTGGTTTAGTGACTGGTTTAACAGCAGGAACAATTACTTTGGTTTACACTTATAATGATGGAAATTGTACAAATTTTGTTACCCGTGTTGTAACAGTTAATACCACACTTTCTATATCTCCGATAGCAAATGGTGCTTCTTCAGTATGTATTAATTCTACAACACCGGCCTTCACAGATGCTACTTCAGGTGGAACATGGTCAATTACTCAGGGTACGGGCACTGCAAGCATCACATCGGGAGGAATAGTGACAGGTTTAACGGCTGGAACTGTAACGGTAGTTTATACTGTGATCAATGGAGGATGTTCAGATTCAACATCACAATCTTTAATAGTTAATCCCCTTCCTTTAGTCGCTCCGATAGCTGGTGGTGCAACTTCTGTTTGTGTCAATGCCACAACTCCCGCATTTACTGATGCAACATCTGGAGGAGTATGGTCCATAACATCTGGCACAGGTACTGCAAGTATTACAGCTAGTGGAATTGTAACTGGATTAACAGCCGGCAACGTGACTGTTGTTTACACTTATAACAATGGAACTTGTTCAAATATCTCAACGCAATCTTTAATCATCAATGCATTGCCTATTGTCGCTCCGATAGCTGGTGGTGCAACTTCTGTTTGTGTCAATGCGACGACGCCTGCATTTACTGATGCAACATCTGGAGGAGTATGGTCCATAACATCTGGCACAGGTACTGCAAGTATTACCGCAAGTGGAATTGTAACTGGATTAACAGCCGGCAACGTGACTGTTGTTTGCACTTATAACAATGGAACTTGTTCAAATATCTCAACGCAATCTTTAATCATTAATGCATTGCCTATTGTCGCTCCGATAGCTGGTGGTGCAACTTCTGTTTGTGTCAATGCGACGACGCCTGCATTTACTGATGCAACAATGGGTGGAGTGTGGTCTATAATTTCTGGCACTGGCACAGCAAGCATAACAGCAAGTGGAATTGTAACAGGATTAACAGCAGGTAGTGTGACAGTAGTTTATACTTATAATAACGGAACTTGTTCAAATACTTCCACGCAATCTTTGACAGTGAATGCACTTCCTGTTGTCGCTCCAATTGCTGGCGGGGCAGCTTCGGTTTGTGTCAATGCCACAACTCCTGCATTCACCGATGCAACGTTGGGTGGAATGTGGTCAATAATTGCTGGTACAGGCACAGCAAGCATAACTGCTAGTGGAATTGTAACGGGACTAACAGCGGGAAATGTGACTGTAGTTTACACTTATAATAACGGAACTTGTTCAAACACTTCAACGCAATCTTTAACTGTTAATGCACTTCCTGTTGTCGCTCCGATAGCTGGTGGTGCAACTTCTGTTTGTGTCAATGCAACAACGCCCGCTTTTACTGATGCAACATCAGGAGGTGTATGGTCAATAACTGCAGGCACTGGCACGGCAAGTATAACAGCAAGTGGAATTGTAACAGGATTAACGGCAGGAAATGTGATTGTAGTTTATACTTATAATAACGGAACTTGTTCAAATACTTCAACACAATCTTTGACGGTAAATACACTTCCTGTAGTTGCTCCAATAGCAGGCGGTGCAACTTCGGTTTGTGTCAATGCGACAACTCCTCCATTTACTGATGCAACATTGGGTGGAATATGGTCAATAACTGCTGGTACAGGCACAGCAAGCATCACAGCAAGTGGAATTGTAACAGGATTAACGGCAGGAAATGTGACTGTAGTTTATACTTATAATAACGGAACTTGTTCAAATACTTCAACACAATCTTTAACAGTGAATGCACTTCCTGTTGTTGCTCCGATAGCTGGTGGTGCAATTTCTGTTTGTGTCAATACGATGACGCCTGCATTTACTGATGCAACATCAGGAGGTGTATGGTCAATAACTGCAGGCACTGGCACAGCAAGCATCACAGCAAGTGGAATTGTAACAGGATTAACGGCAGGAAATGTGACTGTAGTTTATACTTATAATAACGGAACTTGTTCAACTACCTCAACGCAATCTTTAATCATTAATGCATTGCCAGCGATCAATCCAATTTCAGGTGGCGCTTCTGATGTTTGTCTCGGTTCAACAACTCCAGCATTTATTGATGCATCCTTCGGTGGTATTTGGTCAATAACAGCCGGAACCGGTGCTGCAAGTATCTCAACAGGTGGCGTAGCAACTGGAGTATCACTGGGCACAGTGACGGTTGTTTATACTGTTACCATAGGCGGATGTTCAAATACTGTTACACAACCATTGTCTGTTGACGCTTTACAGACATTATACGCTATTGGTGGAGGAGCAGCAACTGTGTGTGTAAATTCATCAACCCCTCAATTTACTGATGCCACCACAGGTGGCGTCTGGTCTGTTGTGCCTATCACAGGGACCGCAAGCATTGCAACCAATGGAGTTGCTACCGGATTGACACCGGGCGTAGTTTCTGTAGTTTATACAATTGGCACAGGTGGATGTTCGAATAGCGTCTCGTTTTCATTAAAAGTGATCGCTATACCATTTGTTGCTCCTATAACAGGTGGTTCAAACAATATTTGTGTGAATGCCGCCACACCTGCATTTCTTGATGCAACAACAGGCGGAACCTGGTCAATAAATGCCGGTACAGGCTCGGCAAGCATAACCACAGCAGGAGTAGTTACAGGAATTTCTGCAGGTACTGTAACCGTAGTTTATACATATAGTGATGGATCCTGCTCAAACACTTCAACACAGGCATTGACGGTAAATGCATTGCCAAATGTAGCAGCTATTGGTGGTGGTTCTTCAACAGTAGCGGTGAATGCAACAACTCCTGCATTTACAGATGCAACTACAGGAGGAACATGGTCAATAGTACCCGGTACCGGCACAGCAAGTGTGAATTCCGGAGGTGTGGTAACAGGGCTGTCAGCAGGAACAGTAACGGTGAAATACAGTTATAATAACGGGACATGCTCAGACAATGCTACACAGGTTTTGACAATAATCAATTCTGCCAAAACTCTTGACCTGACAGTGTTTTTTGAAGGATTTTATAATTCTCATGGTCACATGAACCGCACATTGAACAGCAGTTTCATTCCAAATTTCGGTTCAAATATTGTTGATACTTTTGGAATTGAATTGCATGATTCGACAACGTATGCCAATGTCCTCTGCAGGATACATGGTGTTATTCTGGATACGTCAGGACATGCAAATGTGAGCATTCCTCCTGCTTTGAATGGACATTATTACATAACCATAAAGCATCGCAATCATCTTTTAACCGTAAGCAGTTTGCCTGTTTCTTTTGCCGGCGCAGTCATTACATACAATTTTTCAGACAATGTCTCGAAAGCATACGGGAATAATTTGAAACAAATCGGAAGTGGTGTCTATGGTATTTATTGCGGTGATGTCAGTCAAAACGGATCTGCTTATGCATATCCTTCGGCTTCGGTGCAGGATGGAATTATTGACATTGATGATGAATATTACATCTACAGCTCATATCTGAATGGTGACCTTGGTTATAAAGTTTCTGATCTCAATGGTGATGGCATGGTTGATATTGATGATGTGTACCTTCAGTATGATAATTATCTGCTGGGAGTTTATTCAATAACGCCATAAATTTTATTGAATTTTAAGCTGAGATCAAGGTTGGAATTTTCCTAAGAAAATCTCTTTCCTGATATCCTCTGCTTCCTGTTTTGTGGCAATGTGCAGCCGGCGGTCGTTTTCATAAAAGGTGAACACAGGTCGTGCCTGGATGAGTTTTCCTTTATAAAAATACATTTGCAGGAAGTACGATTGTCGCAGTCCAATTTTGTGCACCTGATCAAACAGGAAGTTACCAAGCCCATAAAACGCCGGTTTTCCATTGATGAAAGTGATCTGCTGCACCTGATGTGCCTGCGAGCCATAGACCATATCTGCGCCGCATTTAAGAAGATAATTGCAAATTTTCTTTTGTGCCTCATGAGGCAGATAGCTATCAATTTCGCTAAACTGCACGGATGAAATAATGAAATCACATTTCAATTCTTTCCGCATTTTCAATAACACAGCTTTTGCTTTCACCGAATCGTAGCGGTTGGCGCCACACTTCCATTCATAATCGGCACATTCTCCACAAGGGCAGACTTCATTGAATCCGATAAAACCAAGACGGGTACTGTCTTTTAAAGTTATCACCAGTGGTGTGTTTGCTTCTTCTGGGGTATTGCCACCACCAAAAGTTTTTATGTTATGATCTTTATACCACTGCATAGTTGCTTTAAAAGGAGCTTCGCCATAATCACGGTTGTGGTTTCCGGTTAGCTCTACAACGTTCACATGCAGGTTGAGCAATACCTGAAAGTTGGCTTCCTTGCTGCAAAAGCGCATGGTGTGGGCTTCACATTCACAATCCTTTGCTATGCTCACTTCATTACTCACATGCACATAATCTGCTTTATCAAAATAGGGCTGTATTTCCTGAGTAAGGTAATCAACCCCGTTTGTCTCGATAGCATAGCAAACTCCACGGGTGATCGCGGTAGTCCCGGTGAGATTCATGAGTGTGATTTTTTCTCTGAGGTTCGCAGCTACTGAAATGTCGGAAACAAGAGGGTAGGAGGCAGGCTCGTCAAAAAAATCCTTACCATCAATCTTCAAAGTTTTCATGGCAGGATTGAGATGATTAAGGTTGGTAAGCAGCAGGACTGTGTCGGACCAGGGAACATCATGAATATCCTTTACAATTTTAGCTTTGATGCCGGGAATGATCGAAGATAATTCCATCCTGACACTGTCTATAATGTAAGTGTTCACTGTGTCATAACGTAGTTTTGCAATAAGTTCTTTTGTGGTGAAACTTTCAAACCTGCTGTAATAGCCACTTGCCAATAGCAATACCTGTGATTCTTTTTGGATTTGTTTGGTAGGACCTGGCATTTCCTCATGCTTCTCTTTGCAGGAAAAAATGCATAAAAGCAAAAATAATAAAAGAGAGAGATGACGTTGCACAGTTTTAGGAACTAAAGACTAAATTAATTTAAATGAAAATTTTCCTGCAAAAATACCCTGAACTTTTGGATTGGTTAAATTTAATTTGTCATAATTCTCGTAATAATGAACTAAAAAATTTACTAAAAGTTTTTGAAATAAGTAATAAAATTATTACCTTTGTGGTGTTATTTGATGAAATGAAATACAGTGAACTTTTCAGAATCTTAAAAAAGGATGGGTGGTTTGAAGTACGACAAAAAGGAAGCCATATAATAATGGCGAATCCTGAAAAACATAACAAACTCATTGTTCCATTTCATTCAAGTAAAGAAGTAAAAAAAGGTATGCTGGGAGCGATTCTGAAGGATGCAAATATTAAAATCAGTAAGAGATGAAAAAGCCGAACATTAAAGTAAAAATCACCAAAGAGGATTCAGGATATAGCGCAAATGGCACTGTTCACAATATTTTCATTAATACTGAAGGCGACAATTTTGATGAACTTAAAATAAACATACTGGAAGCTGTAAACCTTGCTTTTGAAGACAGTGGTTTTGCTTATACTTTAGAAGAAATCAAATTCACTTTTGATATGGAAAGCTTCTTTAATTTTTACAAGATAATTAATGCAAAGGCGCTTTCTGAAAGAATTGGTATGAACCAAAGCCTCTTGGCGCAATATGTAAAAGGCATTAAGAAACCCTCGCCCTCACAAGCGCAAAGAATATTGAATGGAGTGCAGAAACTTGGTCGTGAATTGGCTGAAATACGTTTTGTTCTTTGAGAAATGTTTATATATGCCTAAATTCTTTCACAAAATACAAACCCTTCAAACCACTAACCCTTTTTCTCGAGTTTGTCAACTCTTTCCACCAGGTCAGGCAGGTTGCGGAAATGAATGTGCGATTTGCGGTATTTGCCTACTTCAAAAGCCGGTGAGCCCATATAGGCTTCGCCACTTTTTGTAATGCTTTTAGATATGCCTGATTGTGCAGCAATGATAGTACCATCGGCAATTTTCAGATGGCCCACAATTCCCACTTGTCCGCTGAACATGCAGTTTTTGCCAATCTTCGTTGAGCCTGCAACCACATTGGCGGCAGCAATGTAAGTGTTTTCGCCGATTTCAACATTGTGTGCAATATGAATAAGATTGTCGAATTTCACACCTTTATGCAAAATTGTTGAACCGAGTGTTGCACGGTCAATGGCACAGTTGGCGCCGATTTCAACATCGTCTTCAATCACCACATTTCCTATTTGTGCCACTTTGGAGTTGCCTTCATTTTGCAGTGCAAACCTGAATCCGTCACTGCCAAGCACCACGCCCGAATGAATAATGCAGTTCTTTCCGATCTTATTATCAGAGTAGATTTTTGCTCCTGCAAAAATAATGGTATTATCATCCACCGTGGTGTTATCGCCTATATAGACCTGCGGATATATTTTTACATTATTACCGATGACAGCATTCTCGCCAATATAAGCAAAGGCGCCCACATAAACATTCTCGCCAATTTTAGCCGATTCTTCAATGCAAGATTGTTTTGAAATGCCGGTTTTGTTCAGTTTGATCTGGTTGTAAAGTTCAAGCAGTTTTGCAAAAGCCATCTCAGCGCTTTCAACCCTTACCAGCGTACATTTTACCGGCTGTTCGGCAACGAAAGTTTTATTTACGATCACTATCGAAGCATCGGTAGTGTAAATATATTGTGTGTATAGAGGATTGGCGAGGAATGAAAGCGATCCCTTTGTTCCTTCTTCAATTTTCGATAAAGTTGTAACGGAAACATCGGCGTTTCCTTCAATAGTGCCATTAAGCAAAGACGCTATCTGATGAGCGGTAAATTCCATTTGATTCAGGGTTTGTTTAAATAATTTGCAAGATTAAGAAAAATTATTAAGCTATCATTTCGGTTTAAAGGGCCTACAAAAGTTTTAGAAACTTTTGTAGGCCCTTTTGTATTTACTTGCTTTTATCAGGGAACTTAGGAACAGCCGGCAGATCCAGTTTCATAGTTTTCATTTCTTCGAGCACTGTTTTGATAGCCATGTTGAGTTGTTCATCCTCGCCGGCATATTCTTTTGCAGGGTCGTTGTCCACTTCAATGTCGGGATCCACGCCATGACCTTCAATGATCCACCCTTTGCCTTCGCTGCTATAGTGACCAAATTCGGGTTTCATCAGGTATCCGCCATCTACCAGGGGAAGAGAACCGCGAATGCCCACAACTCCACCCCAACTGCGCTTTCCAATCACTTTGCCAATGCCAAGTTTCTTGAAACGGTAAGGAAAAAGGTCGCCGTCTGAAGCTGAATAATTATCAATAAGGCAAACTTTGGGACCAACAATTGTTGCTTCGGGATTCTTGTTGGGTGTGGTATTTCTCGACATTTCCATCATGGCAACCTGCCTGAACAAACGTTCGATGATCATAGGCGAAACATTGCCTCCTCCGTTGCCGCGGTCGTCAATGATGAGGGCTTTCTTGCTTATCTGCGGGTAAAAATATTTTACAAATTCATTCAAGCCTTCAACGCCCATATCGGGAACGTGGATATATCCAACTTCTCCGCCAGTGGCTGCAGTTACTTTCTTAATATTATTCTGTACCCAGTTATAGTAATACAGGTCGGCTTCGTCATTGATAGGAGTAACGATCACCTTGCGGCTGCCTTTGTCTGATGCTGTTGAATTAACAGTCAACTCAACCTGTTTGTCGGCATTGTTCACCATCAATTCGTAGATGTCCTTGTAGTTTTTTACCGAAGTGCCATTAACGGCAATAATATATTCGCCTTCTTTTACATCCACGCCAACTTCTGTGAGAGGTGAACGGGTTGTTGTTGTCCAATTTTCGCCTTTCAGTATTTCATCAATTTTGAAATATCCTGATTTGTCTTTCGACAAACGGGCGCCAAGCAAACCTGTTTTTACCTTTGGAACATCAGGCTTGTCGCCACCACCGACATAAGAATGACCTACGCTCAATTCGCCAATGAGTTCGCCTATCACATAAGTGAGATCGGCCCTGTGGTTAACATAAGGCAGCAACACGGAATATTTGGTGTACATCTTTTTCCAGTCCACACCATGCATGTTGGGATCATAGAAGAAGTCGCGCATCTGACGCCAGCATTCGGTATAGATCTCTTTCCATTCAGCTTTTTGGTCAACCAGAACTTTCATATTGCTCAGGTCAACGTTGTCTTTAAGCTCCATTGAAGTTTTTGGGAGGTCGGTGATATAGTATGAACCATCTTTGATCACAAGCATCTTTTTCTTATCGGCGCTTATATCGTATCCGCTGCAACTGCCGAGTTTGGTTTCCTTTTTTTCTTTCAGATCAAAAGTTTTGAGTGAGGTTTTTGAATCGCTTTCTGAATTTGTAAGGTAATAAACATTGTCATCAACCGACATGATCGCATAATAATTCCCTGCACTGACGGGCAATACAACGATACGGTCCTTTATTCCTGCCGTATCAATTTTTACATCGGTTTTGGCAACAATATCTTCTTTTTTGGCTTTTTCTTTTTCTTTTGATTTTACAGCCGTGGTGTCTTTGGTTACCGAAACTTCATCGTTTTCGGGTTTCAGAGGATTGGCTGTGGCTTTGGCAAGAGTAAGAAAATAAACCTTGCTCATGTCGGAATAGGAGTGATTCCATTCTGTTTCGCTGTAGGTAGGATTGAAATCCCTGTTTGAAACAAAGAAAAGATATTTGCCATCGCTACTGAAAGCAGGGCTGCTTGATTCGTACCAGCCTTCGGTGACTTCGGTTTTTGTTTTTGAAGCAAGCTCATAAATATAAATGGTGTTCATCTTGACCTTTGTCGGGCGGGTATATGAAATCCATTTGCTGTCGGGCGACCAGGAAACATCAGAGAATTCCCAATCAGGATCAGAGTCAACCTGTGTGACAACTTTTGAATTTATATCAACATATTGCAGGCGCAATTTTTTGTCAGCCCACAATATCTTTTTGCTGTCGGGCGACCACACAGGAGCATATTTATAAGTATCACCGCCTTTAGTTATCTGCACAGGTCTGGTTGTGCCCTCCTGATCGGCAATAAAAATTTCATCTTCGCCGGTGGTGTCTGAAATAAAGGCAATATATTTTCCATCCGGTGACCAGCTAACATCGCGGTCGTGGGCATTGGAAGATTTTGTGAGATTGCGGGTGATGCCGGTTTTTGCAGGTACCGAGAACACATCGCCTCTTGCATCAAAAGCCACTCTTTTGCCATCGCAGGAAATGCTTGCTGAATTGATGTCTTTGCTGGCATCTTTCAGCTCGCTTCTGCCTGAAACCTCATCGTCGGCAATGATGATCTTTATTTTGTTTGATTTTTGGGTTGCGAAATCAAAGTAATAAATAAATCCGCCATTTTCGAACACAATACCATTGTCGCCAAGAGAGGGGAACTTCACATCATATTCTGTGAAAGTAGTGACCTTGCTGGTGGTCTTTGCAGTTGTGTCATAACAGAAAATATTCATTGTCCTGTCGCGGTCAGAGATGAAATAAATTTTATTGCCAACCCACATTGGCATGATGTCCTGCGAAACATTGTTACTGATGTCAACGGTATTCTTTGTTTTGAAATCATAGATCCAGATATCGTCAGCCATGCCGCCTTTATAGTATTTCCATGTTCTGAATTCTCTGAAAACCCTGTTGTAGGCGAGTTTTGATTTGTCTTTGCTGTAGCAACAAAAACCACCGCAGGGGAGGGGAAGCTCCTCAGAAAGTCCGCCGCTCGTTGTCACCGAGAAAAGTTGACCTTTGAAAGAATTGAATGATTGTTTGCGGGAGCGGTAAATGATTGTTGAATCATCTTTCCATGTCATCACTATATTGTTTGGTCCCATTCTGTCGGAAACATCATCACGACTCAGGGTTGCTGTATAAGTCAATCTCTTTGGAACACCTCAGGTGGAAGGCATCACATAAACTTCAGTGTTGCCATCATATTGGCCGGTAAAAGCAATTTGTTTTCCATCGGGTGAAAAACGTGCAAACATTTCATAACCGATGTCGTTGGTAAGTTTTCGTGCAATACCGCCTGTGGTGTCAACAGTGTAAAGATCGCCGGCATACGAGAAAACTACCTGCTTTCCGTGGATGGCAGGGAATCGCATCAAACGGGCTTCCTGCTGTGCAAAGAGTATGATCACTGATAACAGAAAAACCAAAATGAGAACAGATTTTTTCATAAATATTGAATTAAGTTAGAAATAGATTTTAGACTTCACAAAAGTAAAAAAACATTAATGAGAGTAACGGAATTTAAGTGAATTATTTTAGTAATCTTCTAAAAGAATTTTTTTTAGTATTTCAATATCCTTTTCACTCACTTCGCAGCTTTCAAGATATTTTTCAATTCCTCCGTAATCTTTATTTATTCTTTCAAAAACTGTCTGTAAGTATTTTTCTCTTATCATAAACGCAGTCAGATAATTTTCTGCATGAATAAATCCAAATGAAAGAAATTTAATTATCTTCAATATCCTCCTGGCTTTTGGAATGTAAACATCATTTGTTTTCAGATATTCTTTGATGATAGTTTCCTTTTCAATGCCCACCGCCCATTGAATAATTGCAATGATAAAACCTGTTCTGTCCTTGCCCATATTGCAGGTGAAAAGAACAGGATAGTATTCTTCTTTTAATAAGATTCTGAAAATTTCTGATATTCTATCATACATCAGGTCGGGCATGTTAGTGTAAAAAAAATTGGCACACTCAATAATTTCCTGTTCCGCATTTTTCTTTTTGAGCAAAGGTTTCAGCATTTCCTTGTTTGCTTCATCAACAGGAACAGGAAGATTTATCTTTTTGTCTTCTATGAATTTCCCCGGATTCCTTCTTTGTCTGTTTTGGGGATAAAAGTCAATGATGGTTTTTAAACCTAAAGATTTCAGAAAGTCAATCTCTTCTTTACTTGCATTGTCAAGCTTTCCTGAACGGAAAATGAGCCCTTTTCTGAATTGCTTTCCTTCAATATTTTTATAACCCCCGATGTCACGAAAGTTATGAATGTTTTTCATTCTGTGTCTCTATGTTGACTTTTTAATTGGGCATCTTTTCCCATTTGATGTTTACAGCTTCTCCGTGAATGTTGACTGCCGTACCCCAAAAATCAGTTTTGTTTTCATCTAGAACCAATTTATACGGAAGAACATATCCGGCATTCCTCAACTCAAAGCTGAGTGAGTCGCCTTTGATATCAATATTATTGAAAGAATAATTTGGTTTGCTTTCGCAACTTATATTTAATTTGTTCCCATCAACAACACTGAGCGTGAACACATCATTGTAATTTATATCCGACTTTTGTGCGTAGCCCCAAATTTCTTTCCACTTTCCGCTCAAAGCGTTTATCTGACTGAATGAATTTAGGGATAGACTTTGAATAAACAGTAAAACAAAAAAGATCTTCTTCATAGCTTGTTTCTATTTAGGTTGAAAATTATTCGTTAATTTCAATTCTTCAATTCATATTGCGTTCGGCAATCAAAGCAAATGTAAGTAAAATTTCAGCATCTCAAATCAATTCAATTTAAGACTCTGATGAGGTTGATTGTTCCATACGAATTGATTTTTTTTTACTCACCCTCGAAATAACTTCATAATTTTGTGTTTTCAACCAATCAGAGTTTTGTAGGATATTTTGAAATTATTGCTCAGAAATATTATTGTCACTTGTGCATTGTTTTTAAGCTTTGCAAGGATATTGCCTGCACAGGAGCTTTATCCCCACAATCTCGATTACGCGCTGACTTTAAAGAAAACCTATTACCTGATAAATGATACTAGTGGGAAAGCCTTAAAAATAAATCTGCAAACTTCTGACAAACGATGGCAGGTAAATAATGAACTTGTATCATTTCCTCTTGCCAATGATTATGATGACAGGTTATACTTAGCCGGGCACTATGGAAAAAGTTCAACTTGGTTGTTGAGAAAGCTCACCAAAGAAAACCTGTTTATTGTGAGTGTAAAGGATTTTAAACTTGCTGTGGACCCATTATTTGATTTGAATTATAAACGTAGTTTCGGAAAAGGCAGAAAAAATCATTTTCAAAATACAAGAGGTTTGTTACTTAGGGGAAGCATTACAGATAAATTGTACTTCGAAACAAGTTTTTACGAGAATCAGACAAATTTTGTGAATTATGTAAATGACTACATCCAAACTTATGCTGTTGTACCCGGACTGATAACTGTGAAAAATTTTAAGTCTTCTTCTTACGATTATGGGATTGCTTATGGGCTGCTTTCATACACTCCTTTAAGCAAAGCATGGACATCACTGAATATTCAGATTGGTAATGACAAGAATTTCTTTGGTGATGGTTATCGCTCATTGTTGCTTTCCGATTGTTCAGCTCCCTATCCATTTCTGAAAATAAACTGGAAATACAAAAAGCTTAGTTACACTTGTCTTTTTTCTTCTTTTCAGAATATTTCAGATGGCAACGTCATACACTATGATACCATAGTCTGGAATGCAGGCTACCAGAAGAAGACCGGCACATTCCATTACCTGAGTTATTTTGTAAATAACCGTCTTGATCTCTCGCTTTTTGAATCAACCATCTGGCAGGTGGCTGATTCTGGCGGTAAACATTTCAATCCTGATTTCTTCAATCCTATAATCGGATTTAACAGCGCTGAGTTCGGACTGAATGGAAAAAACAATTGCTTGCTTGGTTTGAACCTGCTTTTTAAAGCTTCTAATAATATTCATTTCTATGGACAACTCGCCATTGATGATCTCAGGTTAAATAAAATATCAGAAAAGGGATACTTCCATAACCGCGAAGGAATACAGGTGGGAATTGAAGCATTTGATATGTTCGGGTTTAAAAACCTGAGTGTACAGACAGAATATAATCAGGCGCAACCTTACATGTATTCGGATAAAAGTCCTTCCGAAAGTTTTACCCACTACAATCAACCGCTGGCAGACCCATTGGGTGCAAACTTTAAGGAAGGTATAGGTATAATCAGGTACAGGATTAGAAAATATTTTGTACGTGCTCAATTCAATGTTGCAACCTATGGTGCTGATTCTTTAAATTCAAATTGGGGGAAAAATCTATTTCTTACAGATTTGTCTGCTTCTCAAACCGGCGCAAATAAAATAGGGCAGGGTGTAATGACCAAAATGAAATACGTGGATGTTTGCTTTAGCTGGTTACTGAATCCCGCAACCAATATGAACATTTTTATAGGAGCAACTTATAGAAATGAAAAGAACAGCTTTGAAAATACGCATGACAGATTTGTTTATTTCGGTTTCCGCACTTCGTTGAGGAATGAGTATTTTGATTTTTAAAATGAAAAGTTTAACACAGAGACACGGAGAATACAGAGTTCATCGGAGAAAAATCGCTGTGTTTCTCTGTGTTTTCAGCATCATATTGTTTATCCCATTTTTATTTCCCCTACCGGTTTCAGCTCAGCTAATTCATTATTCAAGCATTCCCTGCAATGTGAATAAGTTTTCGAGAGAGTTTTATTTCAATGTGAGAAATGAGGATAGCATTGTTCCCCAAAATCTGCATCCTGAGATAAAGCCGTGTTATTATAAGGAACTGCACATACCGGTAATAAGTGGGAAATTCAGACTGAACATTCGCTATGAAAAATATGGTTATCATCCCTGCTATAGCACCATCTTAGCCCCCTGGTCATTTTTAAAAACGATGAATTTATTCGTTGATGTATCACCGGGAATCAATGTTGCTAACGATAATTTTATTTCAGAAAACAACTTTGGTTTTAATGTTTCAAATTTGTATTGGCTGAAACCTGATAGCAAGACACCTGGGATAGGCCTGTCTTATTATTATTCCGCTTCCAATTTTCCTGATTATCTTCAATCAATCATTAACAAAAGTCATGTTGTGCCCGGGCAAGGATATGCACATTTCAATAAATCTGGAAATAGTTACAACAACCTGTCGTTTTATATTGCTAAAAATGCAGGGAAATATTTCACCTTTGAAGGCGGGTATGGAAAGAATTTCTTCGGTGACGGCTTTCGCTCGCTTTTCCTGTCGGACGCGGCATGCAGCTATCCTTATTTAAAGATCACTACTACTATCTGGAAAATAAAATATGTGAACCTCTACACCAATTTTAAAGATATTACGGCCGGATATGATAATTGGTTTAAAGCGGAAAATAAGTATGGCGCTTTTCATTTCCTGAGTTGGGATGCTACAAAAAGACTTAACATCAATCTCTTTGAAGCCGTTATTATGGCAGGCAAATCGGGTAACCATAACAGAGGGTTTGATGTAAATTATTTCAACCCGATTATATTTTACCGCCCTGTTGAATTCTCACTCGGGTCACCGGACAATGATTTGCTCGGTTTAGGTACTCATTATAAAATTGGCAAAAAACATGTCTTTTATGGGCAATTACTGATTGATGATTTTGTATTAAATGATGTAAAGGAAGGCTTCAAACATTTATTACATCCAAAGGATTCTACAATAAAATGGGGCTCATGGTTCAACAAGCAGGCATGGCAATTGGGTTATAAATATTTTGATGTTGCAGGAATCAAATACCTGAATTTCCAAACTGAGTTTAATTATGTCCGTCCTTACACTTATTCACATCGAGAGGTGTTGGAGAATTACGCACATTTCAACCAACCTTTGGCCGACCCGCTCGGTTCTAATTTCTGGGAAAGTGTTTCGTTCCTGAAATATTCAGTTGATAAATGGTATTTTGAAGTTGAATACATGCATTACCTGACAGGTCTTGACAGCAATGGAACTCATTTCGGGCAGGATATTTTTAAACCCACTTATGATACTTACATGCCCGATGTTCATAATATTGTTGTTCCAGAATTCTACAACAAAGTCGGGCAGGGAATAAAAACCACTGTGAATTTTATTAGTCTCAAAACATCTTATCTGATATGGCCTCCAATGAATCTCAGAATTGAGGCAGGCTATATTTACCGTACTCAAAAATCAATCATAGAAAACAAAACCACAAATTATTTTTTCCTTGGAATAAAAACCTCTCTTGACAACAGGTACTATGATTTGTAAAAAGTAAAGAGGCAATTCTCTTTTTTAATGGCTATCTTCTAATCTCTAACTTCTATCCTTAAACCAAATCGGATGTTTCTCGTTATACTTGAGAAGATATTTGAAAATAATCTTCCTTTTTTTCTTTTGTTTCAGCAATTCATTGTAGAGATCCTTATCGTGTGACAACAGGAAAGCTGAGAAATTTTTATAGTTAAAAAGTTTCACATCGCCAGTTTCAAAATCGAGCATGTATTGCTGATAATCACTTTCGCCATCATTGCTCAGCGTCATTTGATTTGCATCTATTACTGAACCGGTGCCTGATAGACCACTGAAATGACAGAGTGCACCTATCACCATAAGCTTGAAATAATATGCATAGTAATCATGGGCAATGTAAACCGAACCATTTTTGGTGTATCCCCAAACATCAGTCAGCTCACAGTTATGTCCTGTTGTTGCAGAATCGGGACAAACATATTCCAGCCGGATGTTGTTTGGATTTGAATAAGGAGTGACTTTTTTAATGTTGAATTTTTTAACCGAAGGGCTATCGTTTTTAAATTCCTGAAAGGATTTGTAGATGCCATCATTAAAGACAAAATCACTTGTGTATTTAATCTTGCCTGCCGTATCAGTTTGAGAAAACGAAATAAAGGGAAAAAATAGAAATGTTATAATTTGAGCATTCCTCAGTAAAAGTATTTGCATTTTCTTTTTCATGAAGTCCTTTAATTCTTGTGATCTTACTTAGGGTCTGAATTCAAAATAATGTTTAAAGTAAATTGAATGATGATTCACCTAACTGAAAACAAAGGTAAGTAATTTTTATTGCGAAATGCAATATCCCATAAAGTGTCAATTGGTATTACTCTCTATATAGATAACCTGAACCTGTAAGGAAGCAAAGCATCTGCTCCTGCATAATCTACTCCAACACGAGGACCAGAGACAATATCAGATTCCTGTATTTTTATTCCCCTATCTTCAAGCCATATTTTCTTTCCGTTTAATGATTCTCCGCTTTGAAAAAAATGGATCCCCAGCAGCTTTGAAACATTGCCCGGACCAATACCTATGCGATCATTCACCTTTGTTTTATTTGACCGCATCAACATGGTTTCAATTCCTTCAACAGGTTTTATCCCGCGAATAAGAACAGCATGCGGAACATCTCTCACATTCGTGACAATGTTGAATAAGGAATGAATACCATAGCATAAATAGACATAAGCCACACCGCCCTCCATAAACATTACTTCAGTGCGATTTGTTCTGCGGTTTCCATATGCATGGGATGCCTTGTCAATTGCTCAGGCATAGGCTTCTGTTTCGACAATAATTCCTCCTGTCTTTCCTTCATCATAAAGATTTGTGAAAAGATATTTTCCCAGCAGTTCCTTTGCAATTTGAACTACATCCTCTCTAAGGTAAAATGATTTTTGAAGTTTGCTCATTGGATAAATTTCGGGTTTCTTATTGCCACTGCTACTGCCACTGCTACTTTTTTATTTCTTCCAGAATAGTTTCCCGTCTTCGTTCGCTTCAATTTTGTCATTGTCCATCAGCCACCGTATTGCATTGATTATCCTTTCTTCGCTGATACCTTTGATCATTTGAATTGCTTCATCGTATGTCTTCAGCTCTTTCATTAAAATTGGTTTCAATTGTGCGATCACAGAATCAAATTCAATTTCGCTAAGGTCAAGTTTGTTTCTTTCGAGGCACACATCGCATTGTCCGCATCTTTGAGGATATTCTTCACCAAAATAACTTAGCAGTATCTGGCTTCTGCATTTAAGCCGGGAAGAACAATAATGGATCACCGCTTCCAGCTTGGCTTCAGCAATCTTTTTTCTCAAATGATAATGCTCCTGCGAAATGTAAATATCCCGCTCGTCAATTCTTTCTTTGCAAAACACAACCTGCGGACTGTTCTTCTGTGGAATGTATGAAACAATGCCAAGTTTGTCAAGGTTCCTCAGGTATTCTGCGGCTTTATCTTTTGTGATCCCGGTGGATATGAATGCAATATCCGATTCGCTGATCTTTACAAAATCATTGAGAATACCGCCATACGATCTCAACATGGTTTTAATAAACCCATCATACATTTTATTCTCAACCTGGAATCTGTACAAAGTCTCTTTGGCTGCTTTGATATGCACCATAGATGATTGGTAAAATCCATCAGACAACATAACATATCCTTCTTTCTCGAGAAACTTGAGAGAATTGTAAACTGTAAGTGGTTTTAAATTATAAGCGCCCGAAAAAGCGGCGATGTCGAAATCGAAACTGACATCTCTGCCGCTGCCCAGTGCAAGGTTAAAGAAATTGCCTATGCATTTGTAAACATTTTTTATTTCGTCAATGGGCGGGTAGGAATTTTCGAGATTATATTTAGCAGTAATAATGTCATCGTCGTTGTAAAGCAAAATGCCGAAAGCTTTTTTGTCATCTCTACCAGCCCTGCCAGCCTCCTGGAAATATGCTTCGAGTGTATCTGGCAGATCGAAATGAATAACTATTCTCACGTTGGGTTTGTCAATGCCCATGCCGAAAGCATTGGTTGCAACAATAAATCTTTTGTCGCCACTCATCCATTGATCCTGGCGTGCACTTCTTATTTCAGAATCAAGACCTGCATGATAGAATGTTGATGTGATTGCATTTTTATTCAGGAATTCCGAAATGTCTTTGGTCTTCCTGCGGTTTCTTACGTAAATAATTCCACTGCCACTAACCTTCGAAATAATGCGCAGCAAACGGTTGTATTTATCCTCTTCTTCAATCACTGCATAAGTGAGATTCTTCCTTTCAAAACTTTTCAGGAAAACATTTTTTGTTTTAAACTTTAGTTTGTCCTGTATGTCATTGATCACATCCGGTGTGGCTGTAGCTGTCAATGCAAGGAGTGGAGTGTTGGGAAGTAATTCGCGGATCTCGGCAATGTTCAGATATGGTGGCCTGAAATCATAACCCCATTGCGATATACAGTGAGCTTCGTCAACAGCGATGAGGTTAACTTTCATCTTTTTTAATCGAAGGCGTACAGTGTCGGATGTCAGTCGCTCGGGTGAAAGATAAAGGAATTTGATATCGCCAAACATGCAGTTTTCGAGAGCAAGGTCAATCTGGCTGTAATGCATGCCCGAATAGATCGCCACTGCTTTGATGCCTTTCTTCCGGAGGCCTTCCACCTGGTCTTTCATCAATGCGATGAGGGGTGAAATGACAAGGCATAAACCTTCAACAGCAAGAGCGGGAACCTGGAAACAAACAGACTTTCCCCCGCCTGTGGGCAGTAAGGCAAGCGCATCGTTACCCTGCAAAACAGAGTTGATGATCTCTTCCTGCAACGGGCGGAAAGCAAGATGCCCCCAATACTTCAATAATATCTTGTGAATGTCCAAGTGTGGATAATTTGAATGATACGAAGGTATGAAAAATTAATAAGAGCGCTTAGATTGGAAAGCATTGAACAATAATTGGTGAAGGAAACAATTTATTATTGTTTACAAATGTGGGTTACTTAAAAATTAATGGAAATCCATTCGGTTGTTCAAGAGCGTCAATTTCAATATCAACATCAAGATCGGGCCAGGATAATTGTTTCGGAGAAAGGAATTTCAAGTTTAATATTTGTTCAACTGAAGCATTTTGAAAAGCCGGATAGTTTTTGAAAGCAATAAAATATTCATTGTTTCCACAAATTACCCAAAATCCGAATTTCGAAATTGAAGTTACACTATTGGTTAAAGTGTCTGTCCCAGTATTAAATGATTTCATTTTGTTTTTCCTCAACAATTTTCATTAGAATGTTTAATTCTTTAGTAGATATGTTATAGTAGTCAGCAAGGCTGACTATCGGTTCAAGCCAAAATTTCGCCGTTCCTTCAGATGTTGCAATATGAACATGTTTTCGTTGTTCTTCCCTGCTGTTAAAAAAGAAACGATACTTTTTATAAATAAAAAGAGTTGATGACATAGTTATTTTTTTGAAACAATCCGAAATACCAAACATTTCTCAAAATTACAAAATTCCTTGCCTTGAACAATTAAAAAAATCTCTCATTCGGTTAACGAGTTTGAAATTTTAAAAGAAATTGCTTTCAACGGAAAGTAAATAACAAAAAAAGCCGCACCTTGTGCAGCCTTTTCAGCAATTATAATCAGGGTTAGTATGATTAACCTTGCCTTAGTTGTAAGCAACAGTAATGTCGAATGAACCGGTGTATAATCCCGGTTGCTGGTCGGCGTCAACATTCAGGGTAGCGCCAACTGAAAGAGTTGAAACACCATTGACATCCAATGCTGATGTGTTGCCAAGACTTGAAACAAAATCAGTCACGTTCATCTGGTAACCGCCATTGGTGATTGTGATCAGAGCGGGCAGTTCAATGCTGAAAGTTGCTTCAGGATAACCAATGAGTGAAAACTGGGCAGCGCTGTTAACGTTACCGGCAGCAATCAGGGTTACTCCACCATTGCCAGTTCTTGAACCATCAGTTGCGATGATAACTGAACCTGCACTTGGACCTGCGGCGATTTTTCCAAAAACCAGGTCAACATCTTTAGAGATTTCCAAAGGGATTACAATGTCTGCTGTTGCACTTGCTGTGGCGGTTGCAGTTGCACCTCCCTGGCTTGGTATTATCAAACCGGCTGGATCATCTAGGCCTGAATTTATGTGCATGCCTGTTGATAAGTGTGATTGTTGAGCGTTTGTGTTGAAGCTTAGCATCGAAACAAGCGCTACTGCGATAATAAGAATTGATTTTTTCATTGTTTTGTTTTTTTTATGGTTTATACTGCGATAACAGTTTTCAATACTCGTGCCACAAGAAATTTTTCAGGTTACTTTTGTTGAAAACCAAAACAATAGCTTTGTATGCCAAATTTTAAGATAAGGAGATTTGATTCAATTTGGGACAGGTTTTGCCTGAATATGGACAAAAAATAGAATGAAAGTTTGAAATTGGAAATTGGAAATTGGAAATTGGATAAACAGAGGTAAAGAGGAATGGATTAATCAGTCATTGGGGAATATTGGATCAATCAATATTCAATTCTCTAAAAATTATTTGAATATCCGCAATTATACCAGAACGCATACACAATGCGTTTTGGTAATAGGTCTTTGCGAAAAAAGAAAGCAATGTACCTATTAAATTTTATAAAAGAGTTCACAAACTTGGGTAGCATAAAGTAGATTGTGTAAACTGGATTTGGGGAGCATCAATCTAGGCT
>CAISZK010000092.1 GCA_903889915.1 uncultured Bacteroidota bacterium | reverse complement strand
CTGGAGCAGCACTAATAATACAGTTGCCACTGTTGATGCGGTTACCGGAATAGTAACAGGATTGACAAACGGAACTTCAGATATTACTTATACTGTGAACACGGGTTGCGGAGCACCTGTTTCTTCTCATCAAACAATTACAGTTAGTCCAACTGTTACAGCAGGAACTGTGAGCGGAACGACTCCTGTTTGTATTGGAGCAACACCAACGTATTCTCAAAGTGGAGGAACAGCCGGAGGAAGCTGGAGCAGCACTAACAATACAGTTGCCACTGTTGATGCGGTTACCGGAATAGTAACAGCATTGACAAACGGAACTTCAGACATTACTTATACTGTGAATACTGGTTGCGGCGCACCTGTTTCTTCTCATCAAACAATTACAGTTACACCTTCTGTCGTTACCCCCTCAGTACCTACAGGGACAACAACAATTTGCCAGGGATCAGCTCCTACTGCTTATACAACTTCTGCTACAAATGCTACAAGTTATACATGGACAGTAACAGGTACAGGAAATACAATATCAGGAACGGGTACAACCGGAACTGTTACATGGGCAGCAGGCTATTCAGGTACTGCAATAGTGAGTGTAACCGCGAATGGTTGTAATGGTCCCACATCCTCAGCTTCTGTTGCAGTTACAGTAACACCAACAGTCGGGACTCCATCTGTACCTTCCGGAACAACCACACTCTGTCAGGGTTCGGCACCTACTATTTTTACAACGAATGCTTCCGACGCTACAAGTTATACCTGGACAGTAACAGGCACAGGTAATACAATTTCAGGAACCGGAACTACAGGGACTGTAACCTGGGCCGCAGGTTATTCAGGCAATGCAACGGTTAGTGTCAGCGCTACCGGATGTGGTACATCAAGTATTGTCAGTACTTCAGTTCAGGTGAATCCATTGCCTGTTGCTCCTGCTACAGCTACAGTAAATCACTCTGTATTTTGTTTGGGTCAATATCCTTCAATTATCCTTACCTCCGTTGGAGGAAGCGGAACTACATTACAATGGTACCAGGGTTCCTGTGGTGGGGCTTCGGCAGGGACAGGATCGCCTTTGACAATAACTTCGCCTGTGGCCAATATCACTTATTATGTCGCATGGACAACTGGTTGCGGAACGTCAACCTGCGACAGCGTAAGTGTCATTGTAAACCCATTGCCAGTTTTAAATATTGTTACCGGAGGTGGTAATTATTGTGCAGGAGGAACGGGTGTTTTAGTGGGGCTTGACGGATCACAAACGGGAGTTAATTATCAATTATTGGTCAACGGAAATCCTATAGGTTTGCCTGTGGCCGGAACCGGATCTGCAATCAGTTTTGGTAATCAAACCTCAGCAGGAACCTATACTGTATCTGCTACCAATTCAACCACTCTTTGCCAGAATAACATGAATGGTAATGCAGTTGTTGTCATTAATCCTCTGCCAACCGCTTTCAATGTTACAGGTGGCGGCGCTTATTGCACCGGAAACAGTGGGCTTGTAGTTGGATTGAGTGGTTCGCAGGCAGGAGTTTCTTACCAATTGCAGCTTGGCGGGCTTAATACAGGCTCTCCTGTTGCAGGGACCGGTAGTGCCATAACTTTCGGAAATCAGATGAGCGCAGGAACCTATACGGTCATTGCAACTAATGTTTCAACATCATGCATAAATACTATGACAGGTAGTGTATCTGTGGTAATAAATCCGTTGCCTTCAATATTCAATGTTACAGGAGGCGGATCATATTGTGCAGGAGGAATAGGAGTAATTATTGGCTTAGACGGATCGGCAGCAGGAATTAATTACCAGCTAATGCTCAACGGTTCTCCGACAGGTAATATTGTTGCGGGGACAGGAAGTGCAATTAGTTTTGGCAATATTACCACAGCGGGAACTTATACTGTTGTCGCTACAAATTCAGGCACACTCTGCACCGAAAACATGAATGGAAGCCAATCCATAACCATATTTGTGAATCCTACTGCAAATGCGGGTTCCGATATTACCATACCTAACGGAGCTTATACAACATTAAGCGGATCTGCAACGGGTGGTTCAGGATCATATTTTTATAGCTGGAGCCCTGCCGGATTACTTGTCAATGCCGGTACTCAAAATCCAAATACTGTTAACTTAAGTTCAACAACAGTCTATACAGTGACAGTTACTGACCAGGTCACCGGTTGCACGGGAACGGATCAGGTAACAGTTATTATTACAGGTTTGCCTTTGTCAGTAACAACTTCTGCTTTGCCGTCCACGATATGTGCCGGTACAACTTCTCAGTTAAATGCGCTGACTTCAGGTGGAAGCGGGACTTATACTTATGTGTGGTCATCAAACCCGGGGGGATTTAATTCCACAATTGCAAACCCGGTTGTCAACCCTTCCTCTACTACTATTTATACAGTAACAGTAAATGATGGGTACAACAGTTCTATTTCTTCAGTTACTGTTAATGTAAATCAGTTACCGGTTATTTATACTGTTACCGGAGGCGGATCCTATTGCAATGGTGGAGCAGGTGTGACAGTTTGTTTGAGCGGTTCGCAAGCAGGAGTAAATTATCAGTTGCAATACAACGGCAGTAACACCGGTTCGCCGGTTAGCGGAACAGGAGCCTCAATATGTTTCGGTAACCAGACATTGCCCGGCAGTTACACTGTTGTTGCAACAAACACTTCAACTTTGTGTGTGAATACAATGTCAGGCAATGCAATTGTGGTTATCAATCCAAATCCACTTGCCGGTGCCGGCACAAATATTACTTTACCGAATGGTGCATTTACAACTCTCAACGGAAGCGCAAGCGGTGGCTCAGGATCATACTCCTATAGTTGGTCACCAGCAGGATTGCTGAATAATCCTGCAATTGCCAACCCCACGACAACTCATCTTTCTTCAACCACTACTTATACTTTAACCGTAACGGATAATGTTACAGGATGTACAGGAACAAGTCAGGTGACTGTCACTATAACAGGAGCGCCATTGAGTGCAGTTGCTACATCCAACCATCCTGCAGTGTGTTCCGGTAACCCGTTACAATTATTCTGCAATCCCAATGACGGTTCTGGTATCTATACTTATTCATGGTCATCAACTCCTTCAGGATTTATCTCAACCTCACAAAATCCTATTTTCATTCCTGCATCAACAGCTACTTATACTGTAACTGTAAATGATGGCTACAACAATGCCACAGCATCAGTTTCTGTTACTGTGAATCCATTGCCAACTGCAAATGCAGGTGCGGATGTTAGCATTTGCAATGGTGCTTCCACTCCTTTGCTTGCAAGCGGAGGAACATCGTATTCATGGAGTCCTTCATTGGGTTTAAGCGCAACAAACATTGCAAACCCGATAGCAAACCCAACTGTCAACTCAACGTATATTGTAACGGTAGCCGATGCCAATGGATGCTCTTCTACCGATAATGTGATCGTTTCAATTTTATATACCATCCCTGCCAACGCTGGTGCTGATCAATCAATATGCACAGGTCAGAGTGCATTTCTGAATGGTTCCGGTGGTACCGGTTTTAGCTGGAGTCCTACTGCCGGATTAAGTTCAACGATTATTCATAATCCGATAGCCACGCCTGCCGCAACAACTACTTACACACTTGTCACTACGGATAATAATGGTTGTACTTCTTCTGATAATGTTGTGGTAACAGTAAATCCGAATGTTGTTGCCTATGCCGGTTCCAATGTTTCCATTTGCTACGGAAACTCAACGCCACTCTCTGCTTCAGGCGGAACCATTTATGCATGGAGTCCTTCCTATGGTTTGAATGTAACGAATGCTGCCAATGTTATTGCCGCTCCGCTTTACACCACTACTTATACAGTGACTGTTTCGAATGCCAACGGATGTTCGGGCACCAGTTCGGTAACTGTATATGTAAACCCAATGATCACAGCCAATGCTGGAGCCGATGTTGGTATTTGCGAAGGAAATAGTGCGAACCTCAATGCCACAGGCGGTGTGTTTTATTTATGGTCCCCGAATGTTGCACTCACCGCTACCAATATTCATAATCCTATTGCCACTCCTCCTTCAACACAAACCTATACTGTTGTTGTTACAGATATTTCCGGTTGTTCTGCAAAGGACAGCGTAGTTGTTACTGTTAACTCAAATCCCACAGCTGATGCAGGAACTTCATCAACGATCTGCAAACATCAATCTGCTGTTCTCACTGCTACAGGTGGCGGAAATTATAGCTGGAGCAATGGTGTAAATACAGCAACCAATACAGTTGCTCCATCTGCTACTACCACCTATACAGTTACCGTAACGAATTCCTTCGGATGTACAGCTACCGACTTTGTGACTGTTCCCGTTCTTCCCTTCGAACCGCCTGTGATCACTGCCAACAGGCCACTTGTCATTTGCAATAATAACCCCGTAAATGTTACACTTGATGCAGGAACAGGTTATTCAGTTTATGCATGGAACAGTGGGCAGTCAACCGAAACAATTAATGTTACTGCTACCGGTACATTTTACGTGATCGGAACTTATCCCAACGGCTGTAGCGATACTTCAAATGTGGTTCATGTAACCAATGCACCGCCTATGACCACGCCGGTTATTCAAGCTGACGGACCTGTGCAGTTCTGCGAAGGACAAACCGTCTCCGTTGATCTTTCAACGGTGATTCCTTATTATATGTATCACTGGTCAAGCGGTTCATTCACGCCCTCTATTCACGTAAGCGCTGCCGGAAATTATACTGTGACTGTGTCTGACACCAATGGGTGCAGCGCTTTCAGCAACACTTTGTCAATTACTCTCGAGCCAAAGCCGCAGGCAGCCATGAATTATAATGCAAACGGCGCCCTGGCTTCTTTCTTTGATTTCTCACTTTATGGAAACACCTATTATTGGAACTTTGGTGATGGCACTTCCACTACCCAGGAAAATCCAACGCACCACTTCCCTGCACTGGGTGTTTATCCCGTCACATTTATTGTTACCAATAGCTGCGGCTCTGATTCTATAAAGGTTTTGATTACTATTGTAAGTGGTGCCGGCATTAATGAATATAATTCCGTAGAAAACCTTTCAGTGTATCCTGTGCCAACCGATGATCAGTTGAATGTTTCATTTGATTATAACGGCGGCGGTCCGGTTGTAATTAAAATTCTGAACACTCTCGGACAATTATTGTACAACGAATCAATGGATGATTTCGCAGGAAATTACCACAGGGTGCTAAATCTGGGTACTTATCCCGCTGGAATTTATTACCTGCAAATTCATACCGACAAAGGAACAATGAACAGAAAGATCATTGTGAATTAGTTTTTGTTTTACTGTTTAAAGAGATTTATTCTGAAGACTTGAAGATTTGACAACCACAAAGTTTCGTGGTTGTCAAATTTCAATTATCAATGTATTTATCCCTGCTTCTTAATCCTTATTACAACCGTAACTTTTGAAACTTCACTATCTGTTTTTAAAATATCGTTTGCAAGTGGCACTATATGTTTTCAAATAATCACCTTCATGTTTTTGTTGCACCATTTCTTATCCATGTAATTGCATTATGTTATTAGCATGTCATGTCAATCAAATATAATTTTAATTGTCCTTGTTATTTGAGATTAGTAATTTTGCCCACTTTTTACACAAGGATTCCATTATGAAATTTTTTCCCATACTCCTTTTTTGCACTGTATTCCTTGGTTTGTTCAGCAAAACAGGCATGGGACAAACTGTCACAATAAAGATTAAAGATTCAAACGACTCCATACTTGTAGGTGCGCAGGTGCAGTTGACAAGCTTGAAAGACTCATCAAAAGTTGCCGCGATTACGGCAGTGTCGGGCGTTGCAACATTTACGGGCATTAACTACGGACGCTATAAAGTTCGGGTGAGCTATATCGGATTTCAGAACCTGAAAGATACTTTGATGGTGACGGCCATTAAGAAGAAATTTGAATACCGGCTCAATAAAAACTCTGTGACTATTGGTGAAGTTGTCATAGAAGCAAAGAGACCACTGATGAGGCAGGAGGACGACAAGATCATCGTTGACCCGATGCCATTGGTAAGCAGCAGTACCAATGCTCTTGAGGTTTTGGAAAAAACTCCCGGCCTGTATGTTGACCAGGACGGAGGCGTTTACCTCACCAGCGCTACACCCGCCTCAATCTATATCAATGGGAAAGAATTGAAAATGGGCAACGATGATATTGCAACTCTGCTCAAGAGTCTGCCTCCCGGAAGTATTCAAAAGATAGAAATCATGCGAACACCTTCAAGCAAATACGATGCTTCGAGTTCGGGAGGAATCATCAATATTGTCCTGAATAAAGGTGTGAACATCGGCAGGTCAGGTTCTGCTACTGCGGGGATGAATCAGGGAAAGTATGGTAATAGGTTTGCCGGATTTAATATCAACAACACAGGTTCAAAAACCACAAGTTATTTGAATGTAAATTATAATCACAGCGCATTGCTTGACCAGATCAACAGGGTTGGTTTCCTTGTAGCCGACACTGCCGACCATCAGAAATCAGACAGCAAACAACAAACTGAACAAGGATACCTGGGTTATGGGATCAGTTATGATACCCCAAAAAAACTCACACTCAGCTACGATGGCAGGCTTAACCTGAGTTTTCCCAAATCATCCACACAGGATAATAATCTTATTGAGACCGGCGAAAATGCTCTCCTTGCTGAAACGGATAACCATGTTGATAATAATTCTGATTTTGTGAGTTTGCAACAGGACCTTGGCGTTTTAAAGAAATTCGATACACTTGGGTCAGAATTGGACACAAAGTTTAGTTACAGTCTGAACAGCAACAAAACTTCGCAGGACTACATAACCAGCTACACTTTTCCTTTCATTGCCCAGGTTCATGGTAACGGTGACAATGACCAGATGCGAAATTATTTTCTTTTACAGTCGGATCTGACATACCTTTTCCATCACAAAATAAAACTGGAAACAGGCATACAAAGTACTTTTCAGAATTACGACAGTAAAGCTTCTTATTTCATTGATCAGAACGGAAGCCAGGTAAATGATCCCAAACTCACCAATACTTTTAATTACCAGGAGAGCATCAATGCCGCTTATGCCCAGGCATCGCATACCTTTGGTAAGTTTTTTACCCTGAAAGCAGGTACACGCATGGAACAAACATACATGAAAGGTCATCAAACAGTGCCTTCGGACACAAGCTTCATTGTCAACCGGGCCGACTTTTTCCCTTATCTCTACATCAGCCGCAGGATCATTAAAATTATGGGCATTGAATTGCAGGGCTACCTGATCTACCGCAAAACCATTACCCGCCCCGGTTATCAGAGTCTGAACCCATACACCAAATACGTTGATGAGTTTCATTATGAAGTGGGCAATCCGGCACTTAAACCGCAGTTTACTGATAATTATGAAGCCAATATCAGCTACGATGATATGCCCATCCTGGCAATAGGTCAGAACTATACAACGGATATTTTTGCAAATGTTCTTTATAAAAGCAGTACACAAAATAATGTATTGATAAGCACTTATGATAATTTGGGAAAGGATAAGGAAACTTATTTCCGGACGATGGTTGGCATACCTCCGGGAGGAAAATATTTTTTTGCTATGGGGGCTCAGTATAACCTTAATGAATTTTCAGGGGTTTATGAAAATCAGTTTTTGCATTACCAGCGTGGAACCTGGCGTTTCTTTACATTTCATTCATTAAATCTGTTCAAGCACACCAAGCTTACAGCAAATGGTTTTATGATGGTGAATGGTTTTCAAAATTTCTATGAATTAAAAAACTTCGGACAGTTAAATCTGAGCCTGACCCAAACATTAATGAAAAAAATGCTGACAATAACTCTTAGTGCAAGAGATGTGCTCAGAACAATGGACACACGCTTCAGCCTGCATCAGGGATCGGTTATTACTACCGGCGACAGGTATTCCGACAATCAGCGTTTCGGCATCAATGTTCGCTATAATTTTGGTATCAAAAAGAAGGATGAGCACAAAGGAATAATTCAGAATGAAAATGATGATTGATGAAAGGTCAATGGTCAATGGTCAATGGTCATTAGTCATTAGTCATTAGTCAATGTAACGAATTACTATTGGCTACTGACTATTGACTGAGGTTTATTCTTCGAATTCATTTTTCTTATCGGCAATGTATCTTCTCCATTTTTCTAAAACCGCCTGCATATCCGCGGGCAATTCTGAATCGAAGAAAACATATTTATTACTATCGGGGTGAATGAATCCAAGAGATTTTGCATGTAGCGCTTGTCGTGGAAGCAGTTTAAAACAGTTGTCAATAAACTGATGATATTTTGTAAAAATTGTTCCTTTCAGAATCCTGTTACCACCATAAGTCTCATCATTGAAAAGAGGGTGACCCGCATATTTCAAATGAACCCTGATCTGGTGCGTGCGGCCGGTTTCAAGTGTACATTCAATAAGGGTAGTGTAACCAAAACGCTCCAAAACTTTATAATGAGTGATCGCTTCTCTTCCTGTGTCACCTTCCGGATAGACGGCCATTATTTTTCTGTCTCTTTGGCTTCGTCCGATGTTGCCTTCAATGGTTCCTTCATTCTCTTCAAAATCGCCCCATACAAGCGCTATGTATTTCCTGTCAATGCTGTGGTTAAAGAATTGCTTTGCCAGCTTTGCCTGTGCTAGTTCGTTTTTTGCTGCCAGAATGATTCCTGAAGTATTTTTATCAATCCTGTGAACGAGGTAAGGGCTGACATTTTCTTCTTTTTTCTGTTCGAAATAATACAACAAAGCATTCACCAAAGTCCCTGTAAAATTGCCATTTCCCGGGTGAACAACCATACCCGCTGCTTTGTTGATGACCAGAATATCCTTGTCCTCATAAACATTTTCAAAAGGAATATTTTCAGAGATCAGTTCAAATTCGCGTGGTGGAAAAGCAAGCACAATAGAAATGCTGTCGTTGGGTTTAACCCTGTAGTTAGGCTTGACAGGATTATTGTTCACCAGGATATTTCCGGCATGAGTAGCTGCCTGAATTCTGCTTCGTGAGACACTATCCATGCGGTTCATCAGGAATTTGTCAATCCTCAGCAATTGCTGTCCCTTATCAACAACGAAGTGGTGATGTTCAAACAACTCCTGTTCTTCCTCAGGATTTTCAATTTCTTCTGACATTATTATTTTTTTAAATGGTCAATAATCAACCGTCATTTGTCATTTGTCAATGACGATAATGACTACTGACTGCTGACCATTGACCAATGACTTTAATGACTTATTTTATTATTGACAACCTGGTAAAGTATTTAGTTGCGGAGTTATCAGAAGTGACAGTCAGCAGATAAATTCCATTGCGCAGATCTGAAATGTCAATGATGTTTTTAAATGAATAATTGCAGATCTCGTGACCCAGCATATCAAACAAATGAAGTTGCAACTTTGACACATCCTGATTCGATCCCTCAGGAAGAAAAAGATGAATACTATTTCCTGATGATGGATTGGGATAGGCTTTTATTTCTTCTGTGGATTGAGCGTATTCCTGGGTCCCTGTATTTACAGGAAGTGCTTTTCCGAAGACTGGCCTTATCATTAAAGCGCCTGCATACATACTGTTTTCCCAACCGCTTCCAACATTGTAAAAGATCTTGGAATGTTCATCATTGTTCATGTCGAAACCGATGTTGAGAAAATCATTGGTTGCCTGATTCCATCCAACATAGAAAGTACCGGTCAATGCCAGTGCCGGGTCAACCCTGTAAGTATGATATTTGTTCAGGCTGTCTTCATAAATCGGTTTGATGCTTGGAGAATGGTAAAGAACATTATTTGGGTATCCGCCTGCATCGTCCCAGACAGTCAGCTCGAAGTATTGCTGGCTTGCATTGTTCAGAGTCTGGTTAAAAAACATTTTCACTGCTCTCAAAGTGTCTTTTTGGTTCAAAGTAAATTTATAGGCAAGCAACGAATTAGCTGGAGTAAGACCATATCCTGCTTCAGGCACACCATCGTCATAAGCATAGTAATCGAAAAATTTCTGAACGAAAACTGTTGTGTCATTTTTTCGGTGATCATCTCCGTTTAATCCTTCCTTTATAACGTGGGTAAATAAAAAGCTTGCGCTGTCACCGGAAACTGATGGAAACGAAAATTCAGCAGCGATGGGTGGATGTGCATGAGCATGATTGGTGTCATAACGTAGTCCATAAACATTGCCACTACCGCCGTCATAAGTGTGGGTCCAGCTTCCTCCGATTTGTGAAACAGTGTACTTGTAGCTGGTATTAAATTCTGTTGTATCCAGATTATAGATTGTCATAGTCAGATTGTCCTTCAATTCTCCAATTGGGTTAACATTATACTGATTCCAGGGCATGGAATTATAATTTTTAAGTACTGACGGCGCTTGCTTTGCGAAGGCTATATCTGTATAAAAACTGTCAGCCAGTGTGCGTCCTTTATTCAGGTAAATATAAGAAAGGTTCCATTGATCAACATTTCCTGCCCATGATGGAATGTAGAGGTTTGCAACACTTGCATAATTACAAAATCTGAAACGGAAGCCCTGCTGAAAATACGAGGTGCTGTCGGTGATCGGGATCATCACCTGTTTGAACAGCACATGATACAATGACTGGAATTGTGTCAAAGTCATGCCTTGCGTACTCCAAACGTGTTTCCATACAGCGCTGGTAGGCGAATAGAATTCAAGCACCAGTGAATCGCCGGGATCCGGTGAATTGCCATTGCCCTGTGGCTGGTAATAAAAACTGAAATAAACGGAATCTTTAATTTTTAAAGGTGTCAGCACACCTGACACATAATATTTATCAAGCCGAATAGGTTGTGAAGTTAAAGTATCAGCAGGAAAACCGTAGGAATCTGCACCGGGATATAATGCCCCTGTATCATTCAGTGCATCAAAAGTGGCAACATTATAAGTGAAGGAAGAATCCGGGAATGATGAATTGATGAACACATTTTTGTCAGACCAAAGCGTATCATTCGGGAAAATATCAGTTCCTGAAAAATCATCAAAGAAAGGCAGTGTGAGCATGCCCTTTGAAGTTTTGTTTTTATGCTTTTTAAAATTTTCCTTCACCAAAGCATTTGATGAAAGTCCTTTCAATAATTCCTGACTGAATGAAAACACAGGAATAAGAACGATTATAAGGAGGAGGATTTTATTTTTCATTTTCGATGGTGTCGTTTTTATGTTCTTTTATGAATTTTTTAAAATCAAATTTCTTATCAGATTTATAAGTAAGATCAACAGAGCTTCCCAAGTTGATTGAAGAACTTTTTGTAAAAGTGGGACTTTGTTTGTAAACCCGTGCGTTGCTGGTGTCGGATCCGTCTTCAAAAACTTCATTGCCCACATTCAGCGAATATTCATTGATAAGTTTGATGGCTTCATCCCTTGTCTTCCCGATCAGAAAAGGGATAGAAGTTCTTTCATTTCTTTCACCTCTTCCCAGTACCAGGTCTATCTGAGAACCCTTTTCTATCATGGTTCCTGCGTCAATAATTTTGCCTTTGTACTGTTGTTTGAGTACAGCATTTTTTGCAATGTCGGGAACATAAGTAAGCTTCCCCACTCTCAAACCATAGGTTTCAAGCACTGCAATAGTCTGCCGCAAAGTCAGGTCTTTCAGATCAGGTACAGTTGTTCTTTCAGGCATTTTTGCAATGACAGTGACATAAATTGTACGACCGCTTTTGACTTTGGAATTTGGAAAGGGATCCTGGCTGATCACTGTTCCTTTCTTGCCACTGTTGCTGTAGGATGAATCAATGATCTTAAATTCAAGGTTCCTTGAACTTAAATAATCACTCAAATCTTCCATTTTTATTCCTGTCAGATCGGGCACAGTAATATCCTGTCCATGTTTTGTAATAAAGCCAAGCAATAATGTGGCAAGCCATATTACCACAATTGTAGCGCCAATTGACAAACCGAGATGAATGAAGAAAAAACGGCTTTTAAAAAAACTACCCAGACTCATTCAATAAAATTTATAAGTAAATACCAATAACCAATTTTTTTTGCTTCTGCTAAAAGCACTATAACAATAAATCTTCAAAATTATTGTTATCAGGCAAAGATAAATAATTCTGACATGTCGAAAAGTCTTTATTTAAACAATGGGCAAATAATATTTCTGAAAAGGATGAATGTTATGAATAAATTCACGTGAAATGGATTAGAAAAGAGATGTTTTTTGTGGGGATAGTTATTGCAGAAAATAGAAATTAGTTTACGGGTAAATTATTACAATTGTCTTTACTGCCTTATTAAATGTGGCTTTCCGGAAGATATCGCCCCGATGGGGCTTCTTTTTCGTTACATGAATTTTTATTACAAAGATTTCACCTCTCCGAGGTTTTTAAACTCGCTTAAAGTCCTAATCACGTAGTGATTTAATCTTTGTAATGAAAAATAGTCAGCGAAATTAAAGTCACTTCGTGACGACATAAAAAATTTAATCAGACTCATTCCTGAAAATGTTTGAAAATTTTATTAACGTACAATTGTTACTAATAAACAAAGTAATTTTTTCAAAGTGGGATTCGAATATCTAATTTTGCAAATCGAAAAATACAATAAAAAATGAAAAAAAATATAGCATTGGTTACCGGTGGTGACTCAGGTGAATCGGTCATTTCTCTGCAAAGCGCAAAGATCATAAAAGAAAATATTGATAAGGAGAAATTCAACGTTTATACCATTCTGATGCAGGGAGCCAACTGGAAACTTATGGCTGATGATGATAATGAATCGGATGTTGATAAAAATGATTTCACGATTTTTAAAAATGACGAAAAGGTAAAATTTGATGCAGTGTTCATCGCAATTCATGGGACGCCCGGTGAAGATGGAAAATTGCAGGGTTACTTTGATGTGATGGGAATTCCTTACACTTTCTCAGGTGTGGCGGCTTCTTCTATCACATTTAATAAATATTTCTGTCAGTCGCTGGCGAAGGATCATGGGGCAATAATAGCAAATTCAGCTCTCGTTAGAAAAGGTGAAAAGTATGATCTCAACGAGATCGTCAGGATTACCGGACTTCCCTGTTTTGTGAAGCCCAACAATGGTGGTTCAAGCATTGGTATGACCAAAGTAAAGCAAATGGATGATCTTGATGAAGCCATTAAGGTTGCTTTGAAGGAGGATACTGAAGCTTTGGTTGAAGAATTTATTGAAGGTACGGAGGTAACCTGTGGGATCCTTCAAAAAAAAACTGAACTGATCGCCTTACCACTTACGGAAATTGTGAGCAAACACGAGTTCTTTGATTATTCTTCGAAATACAACCCCTTGCTGGCAGATGAAATTATCCCCGCCAGAGTTCCTGAAGAAATTCATAAAAAATGCAAGGAGCTTTCACTTTCGTTGTTCAGAACACTCAGCTGTAAAGGTGTTGCCCGCTTTGATTATATCGTAAAAAATAATGTTCCCTATTTTCTCGAAGTAAATACAATTCCGGGTTTAAGTGCGGCAAGCATCGTTCCCAAACAAGCCAATGCCATGGGAATTTCACTGAAAGAACTTTTCTCTGTGCTGATTGAAAATGTCATTTAGTGACTGATAAAATAAATTTATTGGAATAGGAAAGAAGCAGTGACAGTAGGAGTAGCAGAAACTATAGCACTCCGCTACAATGAACTTTTTCAAATCAAAAATCTTAAATCAAAAATAATTTGAAACAACTTGTCTTTGTTACAAACAATCCTCACAAATTAAAAGAAGCCCAAAGCATCATCAGCGGGGACTTTAAAATAATAAGTCTTGCAGAGATCGGATGTGAAGAAGAGATTGCTGAAACAGGAGATACTATTGAAGCCAATGCATCTCAAAAGGCTTTCTATGTTTATAATAAATACAAGGTAAACTGTTTTGCTGACGATACCGGACTTGAGATAGAAGCACTCGGTGGCCGTCCTGGAGTTTATTCTGCACGTTGGGCAGGCGAAGATTGTTCATTTGAAAACAACATCAAAAAAGCGCTCGAAGAGTTGCATGACTCAACAAATCGTAAAGCATGTTTCAGAACCATAGTGTCGCTGATCATAGACGGAAAAGAAACCCAGTTTGAAGGCAGGGTGGATGGACAAATACTTCGTGAAAAACACGGAATTTCAGGGTTTGGTTACGACCCCATTTTTCAACCCAATGGTTATCAACAATCATTTGCTGAAATGCATCCGGATGAAAAAAACCTGATCAGTCATAGAGGTCAGGCAATGCAGAAATTGATGGAATATCTTCGGGGGATCAAATAGGATTTTTCCTAAAGCCTTGCCCTATATTTTTTTGTTCACAACCATCCAAAAAAAATCCCGATTCAAAATTGAACCGGGATTTCTGTACAAAAAAATACTTTAGAACAAGACACCGACAGTCAATGCCACATAATTGAACACTGCCTTTTGCGTCAATGCAGTGAATTTTTTATCGAACAACATTTTTGAACCATTCTTCAGGGTATTTGTAAAACCGTTGTTGTAATTCAATGCGAAGACAAGGGAGGTGGAGCCTGCAAGATTGTACTCAGCGCCCAATCCTACATTCAGTGCAAGCCTGATAAAATTGATGTCTTTAGAAATATCAACGTCATTGCGTGTAGATGCAGTGCCCTTCAGGCTTACATCATCATTGGATGTTGCCTGCCATTTGAAGGAGACATCAAAACCAAACTGTCCGAAGTAAGTCATCGCTCCGATTTGATTTGTTTTAAGTTTTAAGAGTAGCGGCACGTTTACGTAACGCAACATGTAAGTCCGTTGTTGCAGCAGGAAAGTATCCGTACGGTTTGGAGTTACGTCGGTGTTGAGAACTGTATAAAAAGTACTGTCGGGTGATTTTGGAAAACCTATTTTTCCACCTGCATTCAATATTTCAAGGCCTGTTGAGAAAGCGTAATTTTTTGTGAATCCAAATTCTGTTACAAGACCATAACCAAATCCGAATTTGACACCGTTGTCGGTAAATTTTTTATCGCTTGGTGTGAACCACGACAAGGCAGGAGAAACTTTTAATCCGAAATGAAACAGATGATTATTCCCGCTGTCCTGGGAAAATAATGATCCATTAGCAAAAAACAGTAAAAATACAATGGGCAACCAAGTAATTTTTTTCATATTTTTGAGATTTTAATTTTAGAAAACTTAGTGCAATTTTACTAATAATTTTTCACAATGAGAAAAACTTTCGCAACTACTTTGATTATTCTTTTTTTAATCATCTCTTTTTCTTGCAACAAGTGCAACAATGAAACAAACCGTGTAAAAAGTGTGGATATCAAAAATGAGGATACTGTCAAAATCAAGATCCATCGCTATGAGAAGGCTCTGAATGGTATTGATCCCAAAGACATGAAAAACGGATTGAAGAATCTTCATCATGAGTATTCCTTTTTTATACCCGACAGCGCCTGGAAAGATGAAGCCAATGTGAAACAGGTGAAAGATTTTTTGAGCGACCCACTTTATGTTGCCTTGTATCCTGATTGCATTGAAAAATTTCCTGATCTGAAAGATCTGGAAGCTAAGCTGGGCAAGGCTTTCACGTACTTTAAACATTATTACCCTGAGAAAAAGATTCCAAAGGTTTTCTCTTATGTCTCCTGCCTGGATTATGAAGCGCCTGTAAAGTATGCCGACAGTGTGCTTATCATCAGCCTTGACATGTATCTTGGTAGCAATTACAAATATTACAATGAGATTCTGGCTACGAAATACAATGTTCCTTCTTATGTTCAGAGGCGTTACAGAAAGGACTATATTCTTCCTGACTGTATGCGGGCAATTGCAACCACTTTGATAGATAACAGCCAGCAGAGTGAGAAATTTATTGACTATGTGGTTTACCAGGGCAAGATCCTCTATTTCCTTGATGCCATGTTGCCGGACACACCTGATTCATTGAAGATGTATTATTCATCAAGCCAGATGGACTGGTGTCTGAAAAATGAAGCAAAAGTGTGGTCGTATATCGTTGATAAAAAAGTGCTGTTCACTCCAAACACAAACATCATAGCCAAACTTTGTACTGACGGGCCTTTCACCACTGTGTTCTCGCGGCAATCACCACCGCGTGTGGGTATTTGGATTGGGTGGCAGATCGTCCGCTCTTACATGGACAATAATCCGAAGGTTACTTTGAAAGATCTGTTCCTTGATCAGGATGCACAGGGCATTCTCTCCAAAGCAAAATATAAACCTAAGAAGTGATTTGTGATTTGTGATTTGTGATTTGTGATTTGTGATTTAATGTAGTTTAGTTAAGCAAAAACATTCAGTTACTTTACCACATAGAATCATAGGAACATAGGTTTCACATAGGAAACCAGCTTAAATCCGGCTATGTGAATTTCTATGTTTCTATGTGCTTATGTGGTTCCATTTTGTTTTAAAACCATAACTAAACGAAATTGATTTGAGATTT
>CAISZK010000091.1 GCA_903889915.1 uncultured Bacteroidota bacterium | reverse complement strand
TGGATGCCACCTGAGGGCTTATCCTGTTTCGCACGAAATATTGCGCAAGCCGGTTTCAACTGACAGGTTCTCTTTTAGCGGAAAAGCCCGTATCATCAAGCTTAATGAAGATATGAATGCAGTGGTTGATTCACTCACAGCCTGCAAATTTATTTTTTTTGCAGCGACACTTGAAGAATATGCCAAAATGCTTTCGGCTGTCACAGGATATCATACCAACGCACTGGAACTGATGAAAACCGGCGAGAGAATTTATTTTAATGACAGGATCATGAATGCCATCAATGGCTTTACTGTTTCGGATGACGATTTGCCAAAACGCTTTTTTACTGAAGATGGAACAAGCGGCGATGGAATGGAAATTAAAGCAATTGATCGTGATGAATTCCTGCAGGCACGCTCAAACTATTATAAAATAAGAGGCCTTGATGAAAATGGTTTGCCTCTGAAAGAAAAATGTATTGAACTTGGACTTGAATGGAAAAGCTGATCAATAAATACGCATTGAAAATGGTTGCGCAAGGACTTTGTGAACCCGGCGCTCCACTGATTGGTGGCCTGGATGCTGAAATTGTCTGGAACCGCAAGGGTGATGAAACAACCATTCTTACTGAAATTTTTAATGCTTTACCCATCAACAGTCTTTTATTTTCCGAACCTGCTGAACCATTCAGGTCTGTTATTAATTTTCTTTCGCATCACTCATGCGATGAACATGGCATCATCAGGCCGGAGGATACGGAAACGAAAACTTTTTTTCATGATATTCCTGTCGTCAATGAATTTCAATCCTTGATCATTTCTGAAAAACTCAAAGAACGAAAGGCTGTAATTATTAAAGACCGCGGAATTATCAGTTACGGGATCGTTAGCCCTGAGCAGGCTTTTATTACTTACAGCTCGGTTTGTTTTTCATGCTTTGTAAAATTTTTTGTTGACTGTTATTTTAAAAAATTGAACAATATCCCGCTTGTTGATGAGGAAAAAATCATCCTCCAAAAAGCATTGGGATTCTATGGGGAATTCATTAACAACATCAACATTTCTCCAACATTTACTGGTCCATTTGATAATAAGGAAACGGTGATCAAAGCCATTGTTGAAGCGGGCAAAATGACTGTTGATTCACGCATGGTGGATTCTTTTTTCGGAAATATTTCTTACAAGCTTGACGAAACCATTTACATCAGCCAAACGGGGAGTTCACTTGACGAGTTGAGCGGCTACATTGACCCCTGCCCTATTGATAACTCGACCACCGCGGCCATCACTGCATCGAGCGAGTTTAAAGCGCATAAAAGCATTTACGAAACGGGCAGCAATCTTGCCATCCTTCACGGGCACCCCAAATTCTCAGTGATCGTTTCGATGATGTGCGAAAAGACAAATTGTGAAAACAAGGGAAAATGCCATATCAAATGCACTAAAAAAAGAAGCGTTGGCAATATTCCCATTGTTCCCGGCGAAGTGGGCACAGGGCCTACCGGGCTTTCGAACACATTGCCGCCTGCCATGAAAGATCACCAGGGGGTTATTGTCTTTGGACATGGATTGTTTACAAAAGGGGAAAAAGATTTTCAGGATGCCTTCAAAACACTGGTGGAAACAGAGAGGATGTGTTTTGAAAGATATAAAGAGAAATTGGAAATTTGAAATTTAAAATTTAAAAAAAATAATTTAATGTCACTCGTTGGGACACAATTGCAAACTGGAAGCAAATCCTATACAACGGCAGCCACAAATCCACAGCTGTGGAAAACCCATTTAGGGAAACAGCAAATCCCGACCATCACGATTGTTAAAAAATTTAATTTGTAAAATTGGTTATTTATAATGGTTGATTGATTAGCTTTTCATTCAACATGTCACAAATACCTGATAATTATTGATTTATTTTGTGTAACCCAAATTTTCCGGTATAATAGACAGTGACTGTTTTACGGAAAACAGTGGCCGTTTTACGGAAAACGGTGACTGTTTTCCTAAAAACAAAGGACATTTTCAGGTCCGTTGATTTGTTTTCCTAAAAATGATGGCTGTTTTCCTAAAAACAGTGACTGTATTCCACAAAATAGTGACTGTTTTCCTAAAAGCAAAAAATGAAATAATAAAACAGCGGCTGTTTTCTGCAAAACGATTACTGTTTTTCGTAAAACAGCAGCTGTTTTCCGAAATTCAGAGCTCTCGATTCTGTCCGAAAACAGTGTATTTAAGAATTTGAAAAGAGTATTTGAGAAAATAAAGTCTATAGAATAATCTCCCGCCATGTAAGATGGAATATACGTTTGTATTTACTGTAAAATGCTCTTCATTTTGTGTAAAACGGTTGCTGAATGATTGCGGAACCAGCCTAAAATCATCACACTTTATTTTAATCTATTTTCAACAAGATTGTAAATAAGAGTATATTTTTGGAAAAAGTCAAAATAATAATGGGAACACTTACTTTTTATCAATGGTCATTAGTCAATGTGGTAATTTGAATAAAAATCTTAAATCCCAAAATGCATCAGATTTCCTACGGAATAATTACCGATTTTGATCTTACCGCATAAGCGCTGAAATAACCCAGCGCACCGCCGGTGATATTTGTTACAGGATTGGCCGGAGGAGCCGACTGAAATCCACCCTGGTTGTTCAGTTGCCTCAGCAATCGCAGGTATTCCCTTACATTTTTGTCAATACTTTCGAGCATCACTTTCAAAGTGTCGCCGGGGTTAAGGGGGCTTTGGTCGTTGCTGTTTAAATCGAGAGGAATCCTCATTTTAATAGTATCACCATCGCGCAGATGATCATCGGCTGAAGAAAACTGGTTTTGGGAAACACTGTTGACCTTGGTGAAAATTGCATAATAATTGGCAATCCCTGCCGGGTCAGGAAACACAGCATAGAGCGCCTGTTTATTTCCGAAAATTCCCTGATGCTCGTTTTTTATGGTATCAAGGTTTACGGGAAACGGCATGGTCGAAACGGCGGTATAGGTTTGAGAATTGGCCTCATCATTAACAACAAGCGTATAAGTTCGCCCGGGCATTCCCTGCAAAGTTGAAGTTTTATAAATTCCGGCTAAGCTTTCTTTGAGTGTATCAACGTTGCCAACATTATCACTGATCGTAACAAAAGCGCCGGTGACAGGCGGGAAAACATTTGTTTCACTAAAGTTCACTGTTTTGGTAAGTTTTACGATGTAAGGTCCCGGCTGATCGGAAACAAAACCTTCGATCACAACTTTTGGCGAAGCCGAGTTAAGGTCAATGTTGACCACCTTCTGGCAGGAGGCTGAAATAATAATCACAATTACAATTGCCAGTTTGACGGGTATGGGGAATCTGTTTTTCATCTTATTTCTATTTTCTAACTTCTGTTTTCTTTACTAAAATTTAAAATTATAAGTAACCGAAGGAACCATTTTGAACAAAGTTGTTTGCACAGCCTGCGTTTTTGTCTGGTCATTGGGGTCTTGCTGGAATGTGATCGAATAAGCATTGTCGTGGTCGTATGCATTGTAAACTGAGAAAGTCCAGCTTGATTCAAATTTTGCTGTTTTCTTCCTTATCCATGTAGCGCCAATATCCAAGCGGTGATATGCAGGCATGCGATACCCATTGCGCTCAGTATAATAATTCACGACCTGGCCATTCACTTCATATTTTCCACTGGGGAAAGTAACGGCATTGCCGGTGTAGTAAACCCAATCGGCCGACAAAGTCCACTTTTTAGAAAGTTCATAAATTGCCACCACCGAGATATCGTGAGTGCGATCCTGTTTTGCGGGGTACCATGCATTGTTGTTGATGATCGTAAACTGACGCTCGGAGCGCGACAAGGTATAGCTGATCCAGCCATTGAAACGACCGTATTTTTTCTTCACAAAAAACTCCATGCCATAAGCCCTGCCTATGCCATAGACCAACTGCGATTCGATGTTTTGATTGAAATTTAGCTGGGCGCCGTTGATGTAGTCAATCTGGTTTTGCAGGGTTTTGTAATAAACTTCCGCTGAAAACTCATACGTATTTTCTTTGAAATTATGGAAATAACCCAACGAATACTGATCACTGATCTCGGGCTTCACATTGAGGCTGCTCGGTATCCACAGGTCCGTTGGATTGCTTGTGGTAGAATTCGACAGTAGGTGCAGGTTTTGAGAGTTTCGGCCATAAGCAGCTTTGACGGAATTTTTTTTATTAATAATAAAATTGGCTGCCACACGAGGCTCGATGCTGTAGTATGTTTTTGCAACCTGGTTAGTGCTGTAGGAAGATGAATCAACAATGGCACCCGTCTCATCATAGGTGTAAAAAGTCCCCGGACCAATAACACTAAAAGATGAAAAGCGCAACCCATAATCGAAGCTGAGCTTTTCAACCGGTTTGAACTCATGCGAAATGTAAGCGCCGTTTTCCCATGCATGCTTGTTTGGCAAATGAAGCTGGTTGATGGGAGTGTTTGAAACCACGGTCACTTCGCCGGGAATGATGAGGTGGTAAATGGAATTGAAACCAAACCTGATCTCGTTTTTTGTGTTCACAAAATATTGAAAATCCTCTTTCAGGTTTTCGTCCTGAATTCTTGAAATGACATTGCCCTGCTGACCGCTGAAATCAAGGTTGATCTTGTAAGTGTAATTGCTAAAAATAACTGAAGTGTTTGAAAACAATTTCTGATTAAAAAGGTGGTTCCATCTGAAAGTGCCCGTAGCGTTGCCCCAATCAATACCAAAATTATTTAAGCCCAGAACATCCCTTCCAAAATATCCTGACAGAAAAATTTTGTTTTTATCATTCAACTCATAATTGGCTTTTGCATTCAGGTCATAAAAATACAGGCGGGCTTTCCGCAATGTGGTGTCGGGCGCAAGTTTCAGAAACAAGTCAGCATAGGTGCGCCTTGCCGAAATGGTGAATGAACCTTTGTGTTTTTTAATAGGTCCTTCGATATTCAATCGCGAAGATATTAACCCGATTCCGCCACTGATGCCGAATTTCTGATCGTTGCCATCGTTCATCTTAATATCAATCACAGATGAAAGGCGACCGCCATATTCGGCAGGCTGCTCACCTTTATAAACAGTGACATCTTTGATGGCATCGGAATTGAATACCGAGAAAAACCCCAGCAAATGCGAGGCATTGTAAACAGTGGCTTCATCAAGCAGGATCAAATTCTGATCGGCGCCACCGCCACGCACATAAAAACCACTGTTGCCATCGCCTGCCGATTTGATACCGGGCAACAACTGAATGGTTTTCATGATATCCTTTTCGCCCATCAACACGGGGATATTATTAATTTCTTTAATGTTGATCTTATCAGCGCCCATTTGAACATTGGTAACATTTTCTTCTTTTTTCTCCCCGGTAATCGTTACTTCTTTCAAACTACTTGTTTTTTCATCAACTTTAAAATCCTGCCGGATGTTTTGATTCAGAACAATGCTCATTCTTTTCGATTCATAGCCTATGTAGCTCGCCACAACGGTGTATGTTCCACCCGTAATAGTGATTGAATAGTAACCATAACCATTGGTCACAGTACCGGTGTTGGTAAGTTCATTAATCGAAACAGTAGCGCCTATCAAAGCTTCGCCCGAGCCGGCAGATTTCACATAGCCACTGATCGTAAAATTATTTTGCTTGCCTCCGGTCTGAGCGAACAATGAACAAGTCAATAAAACAGAAAGCAGGAAGGCAGAATTTTTTTTCATTTAAGGA
>CAISZK010000090.1 GCA_903889915.1 uncultured Bacteroidota bacterium | reverse complement strand
TTTGGTTGAAGAGGGCGATATCGCTGAATCAATTATAAAGACTGCGAAAGAAACCCATGCAGATATTATTGTTGTAGGTTCTCATAGCAAGAAATGGTTGGAAAATATACTTATGGGAAGTGTTACTGAAAAAGTTTTACGACACACTACTATACCGCTCTTTATTGTCCCGACAAAAAAACGCAACTAAGATTGCAGGTATTTATGTAATAAAATTACGAAAAAACTCGAAAACGATGGTGTGAAAAAATTTATTACTGCCTTCGACAAACTACTGGAGACTATTACAAAAAAGTCATCCGCATAATTTAAAAAGAGAACTAATGTACAATTCAATTCAGATAACAACATTGTTTTTAGATATTGGTGGCGTCATGTTAACCAATGGATGGGGGCATGTATCGCGCAAGTTAGCTGCTGAAACATTTCATTTAAATTATGATGATATGCAGTCACGGCATAAACTTACAATGGCTACTTATGAGTTGGGAAAACTCACACTGGATGAATACCTCAATCGGGTGGTGTTTTACGGGAAGCGTGATTTCACACCCGATCAATTCAGAAATTTCATGTTTACTCAAACCACTCCTCATATGGATATGATTGGATTTATACAAAAGTTGAAAGCACAGTACAAACTAAAAATAGCCGTTATCAACAATGAAGGACGGGAATTGAATGAATACCGGATAAAGAAATTTCAATTGAACAGCTTTGTTGACTTTTTCATTTCATCCTGCTTTGTCCATTTGAGAAAACCCGATGCCGATATTTTCCGCCTTGCGCTGGATATTGCACAGGTAAAAGCCGAACATGCGGTATACATTGAAGACATGCAAATGTTCGTTGATGTCTCCAGAGATTTAGGGATTCAGAGTATCCAACATCAAAATTATTTATCAACCAAAAATGCATTAGCCGAAATGGGGCTGACGATTAAATAAAATAATAAATTTAAATTAAAAAACGCAAGAAAAAAAATTATGTTATTCAAAGCAAAAACCTTAAGGGGTTTCAAATTAAACAGTTTCAGTGGGGAATTAGGTAAGGCAAAAGAATTCTACTTCGACGACCGGCACTGGGCTGTTCGCTTTCTGGTTGCTGACACCGGAAACTGGCTTACAGGCAAAAAGGTGCTTATTTCGCCTTATGCGCTGGTTGCCGTGAATATAGAAGCGGAAAACATTGATATCAATTTGACAAAAAAACAAATTGAAGACAGTCCCCTATTGGACAGTGACAAACCAGTTTCTAAACAATTCGAGGCGGACTACTATGGGTATTTTGGATGGCCTTTGTATTGGGTTGGTCCATATAAATGGGGCGTTTATTCTGATATTGAGCGAGATAGTAAAAAATGGGTAGCAGCTGCTCATAAAGAGGAGAAATCTTGGGATCCGGATTTGCGCAGCACTCACGAAGTGACCCGCTATCACGTTCAGGCCACTGACGGGGAAATTGGACATATTGAGGATTTTATTATTGATGATGAAACATGGGCGATCCGTTATCTAATCATTGATACACAAAACTGGTGGCCGGGAAAAAAAGTCTTGATTTCACCACAATGGATAGAACGTGTTAGTTGGAACGATTCTAAAGTATTCGTCAATCTTTCCCGTGAAGTCATCAAACAGTCACCGGAATACTTTGAGGATAATTTATTAACAAGAGATTATGAAACCAAACTGCATAAGTATTATAATCTTAAGGGATACTGGATTGATTAGTCTGTTGCCAAAGAGCATTCACATTGAAGAAACAAACTTTAATGGATAATAAATTTCAAAATTGAAATAAAACATGATTATGAGAACAAAAAAAGTTTCTGAAAAAAAAGCAGATAAGAAAATAAAAGAAGTGCCAGAAAAGCACACTGACATCAAAACGAAAAATGAAGATGTCCATGAAAAGACATTATCGCCTGAACTTCTGCTTAAGATGAATGCTTACTGGCGTGCCGCCAACTACCTTTCGGTCGGACAACTTTACCTCCACGAAAATCCTTTGCTTAAAAAGCCGTTAAAGCTTTCTCATATAAAAAATATGTTGCTGGGACATTGGGGAACCACGCCCGGGCAAAATTTCATTTATGTGCATTTGAACAGGGTTATTAAGAAATATGATCTGGATATGTTTTATATAGCAGGTCCTGGTCACGGTGGTCCTGCTTTGGTTGGTAACACTTACCTCGAAGGCACATACAGCGAGATTTATCCGAATATCACCCGGGACGAAGCCGGATTGAAAAAGTTGTTTATGCAATTTTCCTTCCCAGGTGGAATTCCCAGTCATGTATCACCGGATTGCCCCGGATCAATCCACGAAGGTGGCGAACTGGGATACTCCCTAAGTCATGCTTTTGGAGCCGCATTTGATAATCCGGAACTGATTGTGGCTTGTATTATCGGTGATGGTGAAGCTGAAACAGGTCCTTTGGCTACGTCCTGGCATTCCAACAAGTTTCTAAACCCGATTACCGACGGGGCTGTATTACCTATTTTGCATCTTAATGGTTATAAAATTGCCAATCCAACGATTCTGGCTCGTATCCCGCGTGAGGAACTGGAACAGTTGTTCCGAGGCTATGGCTGGACTCCGTATTTTGTAGAAGGGGATGACCCCGAAAAAATGCACCAACTAATGGCTGGTATTTTAGATACTGCTATTGAGAAAATCAAACAAATACAAAGCAATGCCAGAGATAATAACAATGCTACCCGCCCACGCTGGCCAATGATTGTATTTAATTCACCTAAAGGTTGGACCGGTCCCAAAGTTGTCGATGGACTACAAATTGAGGGAACATTTCGGGCACATCAAATCCCATTACAAGTAGATTCAGATCACCCCGATCATCTTAAGATTCTTGAAAACTGGATGAAAAGCTATAAGCAAGAAGAACTTTTTGATAAGAACGGTCGTCTTTTGCCTGAATTGGCCGAGCTTGCACCAAAAGGAAAACGAAGAATGGGGGCTAATCCGCACGCCAACGGGGGCTTATTATTGCACGACCTGATTATGCCGGATTTCCGAAACAATGCGGTTCAGGTTACATCGCCAGGGTCTGTTATGTCTTCCGACACACATGTGCTTGGCGAATTACTTCGCGATGTGATAAAACTTAATAAGGTTCAAAACAACTTCCGCGTTTTCGGCCCTGACGAAATCCTTTCCAATCGCTTGAATGCGATTTTTGAGGTGACCAATCGGCAATGGGAAGCTCAAACACAAGATAATGATGAATTCCTTGCTACTCAGGGACGGGCAATGGAGATGTTGAGCGAACATCAATGCGAAGGCTGGCTCGAAGGATACCTGCTCACCGGACGACACGGGCTGTTTACCAGTTATGAAGCATTTATTCATATTGTTGATTCTATGTTTAATCAACATGCCAAGTGGCTGAAAATCTGTAATAAATTGCCCTGGAGAAAAAATATAGCATCATTGAATTACCTGCTTGCCTCCCATGTCTGGCAACAGGCGCATAATGGTGATACCCATCAGGATCCGGGATTCATCGATCATGTAGTAAACAAAAAGGCTTCCATCGCGCGTGTCTATCTGCCACCAGATTCGAATTGTTTATTATCCGTTGCAGATCATTGCTTAAGGAGCCATAATTATGTAAATGTTGTTATTGCCGGTAAATATCTGGCACCTCAGTGGTTAAACATGGAAGATGCAATAGAACATTGCACCCGCGGAATAAGTATCTGGCAATGGGCGAGTAATGATCAGGGTTCGGAAACAGATGTAGTAATGGCCAGTTGCGGTGATGTGCCAACCCTTGAATCATTGGCAGCAGTTTCCATTCTTAGGGAACATTTACCTGACATAAAAATCAGGGTGGTTAATGTGGTCGATCTTATGAAACTTGAACCCAGTACAGAACACCCACACGGATTAACTGATTCTGAGTTCGATGCTCTGTTTACGAAAGATAAACCTATTGTTTTTGCCTTTCACGGCTATCCAAAACTAATACATCTTCTTACCTACCGCCGTACTAATCATGAAAACATGCATGTTCGTGGCTATAAGGAAGAAGGTACCATAACTACTTTTTTTGACAATCTGGTGCTCAACGACCTTGATCGGTTTCACCTGGTAATAGATGTCATAAATCGTCTGCCACAATTGAGTGACAAAGCGGCTAAACTAAAACTATTGCTGGAGGAAAAACTTATTGAACACAGAACATATATTAATAAACACGGCCAGGATTTGCCGGAAATACGCAACTGGAAATGGAATCAGATCAAAACATAGAAAAAGAAAAAACTTAAAATAATAGAAAAATGATGCGAATAGGTATAGCTGCCGACCATGGTGGGTTTGTATTGAAAGAGGAACTGATTGTGGCACTCAGGACCGCCGGTTATATAGTAGAAGACTTCGGCGCTCATAAATTGAATATTGGCGATGACTATCCTGATTTTGTGATACCTCTTGCAATGGCAGTGGCCAAGGGTGATGTTGCACGAGGACTGGCCATCTGCGGAAGCGGTGTAGGTGCATGTGTTGCAGCCAACAAGGTGTTCGGTGTGCGTGCAGCGTTAATCACAGATTCCTTCTCCGCTCATCAGGGAGTAGAAGATGATGATATGAATATTATGTGCTTAGGTGGACAGATCACGGGATATTCACTATCATGGGATTTAGTCCGGATATTTTTGAATGCCCACTTCAAAGGGGAAGAACGGTTCAGGCGTCGTCTGATGAAAGTTGCGGCACTTGAAAAAGAAAAAGAATAACATCACCAAAAATTATTAATAATTAAATTAGGAAAGGAAAAAACAAATGAATGAAAATAAGCAGAATCTTCAGGACGAAATAGACCATGACAGGTCTCTCAATAAGCATAAATTTCACTTGAAGCATATCCATCATAAATGGTGGTTTTGGGTTGGCGTGATTTTAATTTTTGTAGCCATTATGTATTACGTAGTAAGTGTTGACTTTGCATTTGCGCCCCGCAAACAAACGAAGCAGCAAACAGAAAGAACCACAACCCCATAGATTTCAGATTTGACAACTTTTTGAAAATTTTCAAATATAGTTTTCATATATAGAAGTGTTTGTGCGGAAACTCCATGCTTGATGCGAAAAGTTCAGTTTCGAGGCTTGTGCAGCAAAAAAAAGCGTAGTTTATCTTAATAAATGAACTTTTTTTTCGCAAGCATAACGAAGAAAATGGGCTTTTCGGTCAAGCACTAAATAAATAAAAAATGAATATACAAGAAATTATATACACGGCTAAGGCGCTTATTGCCAACGATAAGGGATTGCTGGCAATGGATGAAAGCAATCCAACATGTAATAAACGATTTGCCGCACTGGGGATTCCCCAGACAGAAGAGTTCAGACGATCCTATCGCGAGTTGATTGTTACCACTCCCGGTCTTGCTGAGAGCATAAGCGGTGCAATACTTTACGACGAAACAATCCGCCAGCATTTGAAAGACGGAAAATCATTTATCAAAGCCCTTACCGATAAAGAAATTATTCCCGGTATTAAAGTAGATGCAGGCGCAAAGGACATGGCAGGACATTTGGGTGAGAAAATAACTGAAGGTCTGGACGGATTACGTAACCGTCTCCAAGAATATGCTCAAATGGGTTTGCGTTTCGCCAAGTGGCGTGCGGTAATAGCCATAGGTGATAACATTCCCAGCCATGGCAGCATCGAAGCCAATGCACATGCTTTGGCACGTTATGCTGCACTATGCCAGGAAGCCGGTCTCGTCCCTATCGTTGAGCCAGAAGTGCTTATGGACGGTGACCACACTATTGAGCAATGCTTTGAAATAACAGAGGAAGTGCTGCGGACTGTTTTCAACCAGCTTTATGCACAACGGGTAACATTGGAAGGTATGATACTGAAACCAAATATGGTACTTCCGGGATTGAATTGCACAAAACAAGAATCAGTAGACGATATAGCCGATATTACTGTGGAGTGTCTATTAAGAGCCGTGCCAGCTGCCATTCCGGGTATTGTATTCTTATCCGGCGGACAGTCCCCTGAACTGGCTTCTGCCCGTTTGAATGCTATGAATGTCCGGTTCAAGTCGCGGTTGCCCTGGGCATTGGCATTTTCGTTTTCACGCGCTATACAGTATCCTGCTTTGGAGATTTGGCATGGTGAAGAAGCTAATGTAGAAGAAGCACAGCAAGCCCTTTATCACCGTGCAAGATGCAACCGGGCTGCACGTCGTGGTGAATACAATGCGTGGATAGAAAGGGAACAGGAATAACAACAATGAGCAATAACATGAGTCAAACACTACTTTATCCATTGCGATTTGAACCAATCTGCCAGTATCGCCTTTGGGGTGGACGACGGTTGGAGAAAATGTTAACAACTCCACTTCCGGATGGACCTATTGGCGAAGCCTGGATACTCAGCGATCGTGATGATTTTGCGAGTCTTATTGCCAATGGACCGCTTAGAGGGCAAACTATCGGGCATTTGCTTAAGCAGTTTCCGGAACAGTTGATGGGAAAATCTGCAGGGCATTACAGCCGGTTTCCACTGTTGATGAAGTTTCTTGATGCAAGCGACATGCTTTCGGTGCAGGTGCATCCTTCAGATGAACAAAAGAAATATCTGCCAGCCGGAGAGCATGGCAAGACCGAAGCATGGGTTGTACTTGAAGCGGGAACAGAAAGCCGCATCTATTCGGGGCTAGAACCAGGCACCACAGTAGAGAATCTGCGGCAGGCATTGACAAACGGTGTTGTGGAAGGCCAACTTGAATATTTTACTCCGAAGACCTGTGATTGCGTGTTCATTCCTGCCGGAACGGTACACGCATTGGGGGGCGGCATAGTGGTGTTCGAGGTGCAACAAAACAGCGACGTAACGTTTCGCCTGTACGATTGGAATCATATTGATACTAAAACAGGACAGCCACGGGAACTCCAGGTTGAGCAGGCCATTGCGTGCATTGATTTTGGACAAGTAGCAGCAGGTCCCGTTGAGCCGTTGGTGGAAGATGAGAAGCCTGTGCTAAGAGAGCGTCTCATTCTTTGTGAACATTTTAAGCTATGGAGAATTCGTGGAGAATCTCCGTTCATGGTAGGTGCAGCAGGAATGACGCGCGTGTTGGTGTGCATTGACGGTAAGGGTGAATTAGATTACAACGGCGATAATTATGTCGTTAGAAAAGGTGATGTTTGGCTCCTGCCGGCGATGGTCGGCGCCTGTGCTTTTCGTCCGCTTAATGAAGTGAACTTGTTGGAAGTTGCACTACCAGAATAGATATTATCCGAGTGACGGTAGTAAGATGATTAAGAATGGTAAATTTAATTGAAATTGCAAGAAAAAAAAGATAATGAAAAAGCTAATTGTTTTTGACCTGGATGGTACGCTTGCCGAAAGTAAATCACCTCTTGATACTGAAATGTTATCATTGCTGCACGAACTGCTCCGTAATGTAAAAGTGGCTGTTATTTCCGGTGGTGATTGGGTACAGTTTGAAAAACAATTGCTCTCTAATCTTCCCAATGATGAATGACTGAAGAATCTGTCCATCCTTCCTACCTGTGGCACAAAGTTTTTCAAATACTCAGATGGTTGGGAAAAGATATATTCAGAAGATTTTACCGGGAATGAGAAAAAGAAAATCATCGGTTCCCTGACAAAATCAATTGAAAAAACTGGCTTTAAAGCAAAAAAGGTATGGGGGAAAATAATTGAAGACAGGGGAAGCCAGATAACTTTTTCTGCATTAGGCCAGCAGGCTCCTTTGGAAGAAAAGAAAAAATGGGATGCTGATTTCACCAAGCGAAAAAAAATGAAAGCACTCCTTAATAAACTTATACCAGAGTTTTCTGTGCGGCTGGGAGGAATGACATCAATTGACATCACTAAACCCGGCATCGACAAAGGTTATGGGATCAGAAAACTTCAAACTACTCTTGGCATTC